>JAUVSF010000621.1 GCA_030597245.1 Acidobacteriota bacterium | reverse complement strand
TTTCGAGGGACGAGTGTTTCACATCTTTCTGTGAGATTTGGTGCCCGATGGAAGCTCCCCGTCAGTCGGCATCCCCCTTGGTTGAATACACTGGGACCAGGTTGAAAACTTAGTGAGAGGCTGTCAGGCTGCTGAAAGGAGTCACAGGAGCTGTGAAATCTCTCAATTCCAGCCTTAGTGAAAAGCAGATCAAAATGCCTGAACCAAGTGTTGACGACCTGGCTGAAAGAATCTGGAATTACCTCAAGGTCAATCATAGAGTCGAGAAAGCTGACTGCATTTTAGTCCTGGGAAGCCACGATACCCGCGTCGCGGAAAGAGGGGCCGAGCTATTTCTGCAAGGTTGGGCGCCCTGGCTAATCTTTTCCGGTGGGAGGGGCTCAATCACTCAGAAGCTCTGGGATCGATCGGAAGCAGAAGTTTTCGCCGAAATTGCTCTTAGAATGGGAGTCCCAGCCGAGAGGATTCTCATGGAAACAGAGTCCGCAAATACAGGGGAAAACATTCGTTTCGCCAGAAAACTTCTAAAGGATGAGGGTCTGAGTTTCAATAGCTTCCTTTTGGTACAGAAACCCTATATGGAAAGGCGTGCTTACGCGACATTCCGGAAACAGTGGCCCAAGTGCAAGGTGGCGGTTACTTCTCCAAGACTGAGTTATGCCGGCTATCCGACCAAGAGCATTTCAAGAGACCAGCTCATCAACTTTATGGTCGGAGATTTACAGCGGATTCGCCTTTATCCCAAGCGAGGATTTCAGATCGAGCAGACGATCCCGACAGAAGTTTGGGACGCCTACTCTCAACTGGTCGGGAGGGGCTACTCGCAAAGAATCATCACTTCGACGCGAACATAATGTTTTAGGCCACACGCCCCCAAAGAGCGGCGAAGAATCGGTTCGATCTCTCTCGGCAACGCGTTCGACCGCAGCGGGCAGCCGGGGAGCATGGTTCCTGTTGAAGAGCCCTTCGACCTCTCGGGTGCAGGTTCAATGGCTAGGTAACAGTTGTGATAAAGAGCCTGGCCAAAGCAAAGGTGAGGTCAGCCAGCGTCTTGGGGGAATTAGGGCCTTGCTCAGGTTAACTTGACAGTGCCCCTGGACGGGGCTGCCAGGAACGCCGAGATCTTCTGACTCGAGAGTTGGTAGCTCCTCCGACTTTTCTTTGGGATCGAATCCTGAAGTATCTCGGTTGCTGTGGCGATTGATAGGTGCGGCAAGAAGGACATCTGTCCCCTTTGCCCCCCTTTCTTCCCATGCCATGCGCGGAGGCAACGGGAGATCTTGCAGGACTTAGGATCTTCAGTCATCGAGAGTTGTCTCAACCGTTTCTGGGGTGGTTCCTTGAGAACGCGGGAACCCCCTCAAGATCCCGGAGATACAGTGAATGCCTCCGTTGTGAAGAAGAGAATGTTGGGAATAGACAGGGACAATCACATACGAATCAGGGAGTTGACTTGCCAGTCGCTTCAAAATTAAATCCTCGGATTCACCAAGACCAAAGCTCGGGACGAAGAAAGTCTTGTCAACCAAAAGCCCGTTCACATAGCTGATGCCTGGCCACGCTGCACCCAAAGTGGAAGTCCCGGTAATCCTGGGCACTCGGACCACGTGGAAGCCAAGTTCTTCGAGTGCCGCTACCTTGTCCTCCAGTCGCCTCCTTCTCTTCTGGTCGAGCTTGGCGAACTGACTCTCGATTATTGCCAGGTGACTGACTATAAATTGGCGCTCGGACTGGGTGTCCAGGGCGACTCTAACCCAATCCTTTAGCAGCGGCAGCTCCTCGCGAGCCATTTTGAGCTGTCCCTCGGGTGACAGGCACCGACTCCTGTCAGAGGGGCAGGAACGCTCCACGTAAGAAGACACTCGCTCCATAACGACCGTATCGACTCCAAACGACCACTCGTCTTGAACCTCCCAGATGCGCTCAAGGAGCTTCGAGACCTGTTCCTGTCTGACCCTGCCCCTGGGTAGGAGTAGGGCACTGAGTTCCAATAGCTCAGCGGGCACAGCGCCGGAACTTTCAAACTTTCTGAGCAGGCTCTTCAAGGCATCGCGGGTCACTTGAAACTCTGAGTGCAGGGGTTCACTCACCAGAGCGATCTTGTCGGCCGGCAGAAACGAAATGAAATAGTCCACATGAGGAGCCATGTTACTGAGGTCGATCGCTATGTCGGCTCCAAATTCCTGCTTCAGAACGTAGGCGTATTCGCCGGGGGTCAATCGGTTTCCCCAATAACCCTTTGCGACATCACCGTGAAACAGCACGAGTTTCCTCGGATCTCTCGGATGCAGGGCGAACTGAAGATCACCTCCTTCCCAGGAAAGTTTCGAGCCGTAGAAATCGTTATCATCTTCGACTAGTGTTGTAAGTAAACCTCGGTATGTCGCCGCGTTTTCTGCTTTCCCTTCATAAAGTCGGTGTGGCACGAGAATCTTTCGCTCTGTTCCCACCCGCCCGCTCTTGATGTAATCCTGAACCCAAGTCATATAGGCGTCGGTTCTTCGGTTTCTGAGCTCGACCCGATCTGCTTTCTGTCCAAAGTAGAGCTCTTTCGCCTTCTCATACAGGTCGTCACTGCTGAAATGTTGCAGGCCCACTTGAATGGTTGGGGGTTGCTCGAGTTGATCGAAGATGGATCTGATGATGTCAAGGGTATCGCCTACCTGAAATGGCTGATGGGTAACAAACCTGACTGATGCATATTCAAAGAGTAATTGTTCGACCGGAAAGTCATCCGGATCTGCCCGAAATCCTTTGATGGTGGGCTGGTAGAAAACATGGCAGTCCTGACCTTCGGTTTTGCGAAGGAGATCGGGTTGAAAAGGTAGGTCGTGCTTTTCGAAGAAACTCCTCAACTGGACCACTTCAGTTGAGCAGGCGAAGTTCAGAGCTTCGGTGGCCACCGAGTCCTCAAAAAGTCCTTCAGGTAAGAGCGGCCTGACTTGAATTAGCGGGTTCGCGCTCCGATCGCTCCAGGATAGCTCAGTAAAAACGGTCAGGCTGTCCTTCCCCGGTCTCGGCGCATTCCCGCTTGACGTGGGAGCAGAAGCCGCCGCACTTGCGACCAACAATGCTGTCGTG
>JAUVSF010000211.1 GCA_030597245.1 Acidobacteriota bacterium | reverse complement strand
CCCATTCGAGTCCACCAAGTCCGCATCCCAATGGAGGGACCGCAACCGAGCTAACTCCCGACTCTCGCACAACTCGAACCAGATCCTTTAGGCCGGCTTCGATATCTGTTAAGCGCGATTTCCCTCGCCAGTGACGTTTGGTCGGAAAGTTGATGATAAAACGAGGGTTTATGAGGCGGCTGGTCTTAAAGACGAAGACACGCCCCGGTTGAATATCTTTTCTACGACATGCCTTCTCATAGGCTTTGAAGTTTTCCGGAAAAGCTTTCTTGAACTGAAGGGCAATTCCCTTGCCCATGAAGCCGACGCAGTTAACTGTATTTACCAGCACCTCAGCATCAGCTCTCAAAAGATTTCCCCGAGTGAGCGTAATCATTCCAACATAATCCCAGAGTTCACCTTAATCGTAAAACCAGTCTTTCCTGACTTCCACCGGTTTACCAAGGCTCGCATACCTTATCAAGATGCAAGAATCGATAAACTGGAGTTGGTTGAGGTGCCGCCAAAACCGAACACTCCTAACAAATAGAACAGCTCGAATAGCTCAATGCGACCGTCAACCACTAAGTATATACGGTTCCGACATAGCTTTCGGCCATCAGCGCGTATACCAAGCCGAGACTATCGAGTCCTTGGTGCACCACCCCCGGTGAGCCTTCTGTACTGGAGGCTGTAGAACATATCGATATAGCGATAGGTCTCCTCGCGATCGAGATTGGTGACATACTTCCAAAAGCCGTAGACTCGCGAGAGCGTCATCATCCGTTCAGCGTAGAGTCTCCATGTGTACCGATCTCCGATACGTGCCAAAGCTTGTCTAGAGATCTTCTCCCAATATCCAGGATCTTCTGCACTTTGTTCAAAGAAACCGGCCAAAGCTAATGCGACCTGATCCCCGCGGTTCGGGTCGATGTGAAATCCTGACACCCCATCCTCAATAATCTCGGAAGGCCCACCATAACGGGTTGCAAACGTAGGCAATCCAGAACTCATTGCCTCGACGACCGTCAAGCCGTAAGCTTCGAACAAGGCCGGCTGAACGAAGACACCCCTTCGGTCGGCGACAAACCGATAGAGTTCCCCCACCAGATTGCGCTCGGATTGGAATCCTACCCACCGCAGCTGTGATTCCAGATCGTGCTGATCGATCAGCTCGTGCATCAGTTCAATCTGCTCCCGTTCCTCGTGATCATTAGAACGATCAGGATCGAGAGCACCTCCTACGACCAGCAGGTTTGCGATTTCGCGCAGCCGCTGACACCGTCCGTACCAATCGACCAGCCCGGTGAGGTTCTTGATTCGGTCCAGCCGAGCCATGGTGAAGATGATGGGCTTCCTCTCGTCCACATATTGGCCCCTCACGGGAGAGCCGCCCGCCCCGCCGATGAGCAGATCATTCAGCTCGTCGTGAAGTCCATGCAAACGACGTTCGTGGTCAGTGTAGGGAAAGTACACTTCCGGGTCGGCACCGGGAGACACCACGTTGAACTTCGGGTCGAACACATCAATGCCATTCCTTACTCGATATAGCCCGGGCATGGTGAAAGAACAATAGCTCTAGTATTGCCCCACAGTGTCCGAGGTTCCGGCGATCTCTTGATAGGTGCTCGTGATAATGAAGTCCGCCGTGTTCATTGCAATTAGATCCGCTGTGAACTGGCACGCGAAGTGGTACTGGTCGTCCATCTGTTTCCAGTAGAGCTCGGACCAGAGATATTTGTTTTTCTCGAGGGCATGGGCGATATTGCACTGAGTAACGCGCAGCCGTCGCGACATCAAGGACGCCACCAGGCACCCATCCGAGTAGTTGCCAACGATCAAGGCGGGCCGTCCCCCCAGTTCGGCCAACACTTCTTTTTCGGCTTCAATGGCGAACCGCTCCAAATAGGGCCAGACCTCGAAGCGGGAAATCCACTGGGGAACGATCTCGCCCCCCTCTTCGCGAAAGGGTATGCGCAAGATGATCGCATTTCGTGTACCCGTTATCTTCTCAGTAGGTTGATCGCAGGTCGTATCTTGAGCCTCGGGAATCAATCGGGTGACTACGAGGATTCTGGGCTCGATGTCGATCCCCTGCTCTTGGAGCCGCTGACGCATTTCCTTCTCGAGAGCACGGACCTGATCGAGAATGTACACGATTTGCCCACCTGTATCGGGCAACCCCAACACATTAGACTGACCGAAGTAGCCATGAGGCGACAGGATTACGATACTGAAAATAGAGGGGATTCGAGACAGAAACTGCTCCAGATTGGCAGGAGTCGGTGCTTCCAGGATATCTAAAAGCAATTGGAGCGTATCTGACATACGTTCCGCTGTCTTCCCCCACCCCGGTTCGAAGCCCAATTCCCGCAATCGCTCTCCTACATTGAGCCATGTAGCGTCCGGCTGCTGCTCGAGATAGTCGATGGCTTTCCGTATACCTTGACGCAGTCCGGCCACATCAATGATGCGGTCATTGAGCATCAGTTGGGTCCCCCGGACCTGTTGGACGTGCAGGAATTCGAGCAGCCGCTGGTCGCCTTTATCCAGGCTCTCGAAGAGTTGACTCGATAACTTCCGGTTGAGGAAGGCTACTCCCTGGCCAATGGATTTTGCCTCCTTCAATCGGGGGAATTCGCGATTGAAGGGTCCCAGGTCCACCTCCAGAGGCCAGCCGCTATCGCCTTGTTGTCCGTCCAGCAGCCGTTCCTTGAAGGCAAGGTATCTCGAGACAGATACTCTCTCGACTTTGACGCTTTCCAGATGAACCCTTAGATAGTGCCACTCTCCGATCCGGGGGCGCACGGCCAGATACATCCATTGGGTGTCTAAGGCGGCTTCCTGACCGGTTCGAATCATCTGTGCCAGTGGTGACTCCAGAAGGTGGCCGTTCTGAGCTTCCTTCGAATACTTCTGCAACTCATCCAGCAGTTCAGAACTGAGCAGGAACTTCTTATCCAGACTCGAATAACGTCGCAGCAGCAGGTATGCGTCGTCCCTGTGTGCTCTCAGATATTCCACAAGTTTCTTAATCATGTTCGCTTTCCACAGTGGGCTTCCGGATCTGTCCGAAAAAGTCATAATACCGGATGGCTTCGATGATCCCTCGAGCGTAGTGACCTTCGGCGAAGTAGATGTGTGGATCTCCGCGCAGCTTCTCCAGTTCTGGATCGTAGTTCCCGACTACCACTGCAAGGGTGTTACCTCTCAGCATTTCCTCGTCATTCCCCGAGTCACCCGCGACCAGGCAGCGCTCGAGCGGGATTCCCCATTTGGTGGCAAGGTATCGCAATGCCATTCCCTTCGAAGCCCTAATAGGGAGTACATCGAGGTAGGCCCGGTGCGAATAGATCAGATTGACCTGCAATCCAGACCGGCGCAAAAACCGCGATATTTCACTGATCAACAGCGTTTCCTCAGGATCCACATCATAGCTCACCTTGAACGGTGCTTGCCCTTCCGGACCTTGAAGCTTCAGTCCCGGAAGTTCTGCCATTGCTTCCCTGACTACCTCCGGACGCCAGCGAGGGCGAATATGTTGAATCCAGCCCTTATCTTCTACCAACTCCGGCCCGTAACGGATGTAGGTGCCGACCGATGTGATAAGGAACTGCGGAGTCGGGATCTTCCACTTCTTAAGCACCTCCAGTGTCAGCTCTGCGCTACGTCCTGTGGCAATTCCGAATGCCACCTTTTCACCCACCACTCTCAACATCTCCAGTAGTTCCTGCACAGCCTCTCGGTCTCCGATCAGAGTATTGTCAATATCACTCACGAGGAGCCGGTCTGCTGTGATGAGGCGACTTTTCGGAGCAAAGAAGCTCCGCTTCTCGGAACGATGGATAATCATCCTGGAGGCGCGCATGTATTTCTTGACATGCGCATCCCACGAAAAGCGGCGCTTCGCTCCCCGAATTCCACTTCGGGACCATCTGCGCCACCTCTCACGATCGCTGAGCGCATCCAGCAAGACTCTGCTCATGTTATCGGAGTCCAATGGATCGATCAGCACCCCATTCTTGCAGTAGTCCACGATATCTTGAGGACCTCCGTCCGCGGTGGCTACCACGGGGAGTCCACTGGCCGCCGCTTCCAGCAGTGTCAGTCCAAACGGCTCAGTCAGTGCAGGATTAATGAAGACCCCTTTGCTGCGGGCCGCGACGCGATAGAGATCCGGAATGTCCTCCGGGCTAACCTCCTTGGGATAGGCCACCTTGCCATAGAGTTCGTAGTAGTCCACGAGATACAACAGTTCACTGAGCACCTCCCTGGTCCCTCTTGCCATCGCTCGGATGTCGTTTCTGGACCCGGCGATGATAACCAGATTGGCCAGGTCTCGCAGCCTGTCGTTCTCTCCGTACGCACGGATCAAAGTGGCAATGTTCTTTCTCGGATCCGGACGCGATAACGCGAGTAGCATGGGTTTGCGCCAGTCTTCAAGGAACGGTCGGATCCTGTTGAACACGGAGGCCTGAGTGAGGCGCATCCGTCTCGGTGGCGAAAATCGATGGAGGTCGACTCCCGGCGGAATCACCACCATCCGCCGTGGCTGGTAGTGATCGTACATGCCGTATTGTTCATGCACCCCCTGTTGGGTACTGGCAACCACGAGTGCGGCATGCTCCACGGCTGCTTCCTCTGCCTCGATGCGGCGGCTGATCCGATATCGCTTCTCAATGGTCTCGGCCTGGGAGCCCTGCTCGATAAGGCGCTGCTGCTTGACCCTGCCAAGTGAATGGCCGGTGAACACCATGGGTACGTTTAGAATCCCCGACAGGCAGGAGGCAATATACCCGGATTCAGCATAGTGGCCGTGGACCAGATCAGGTGGACGACCTATTGAGCGTAGATACTGGAGCGTGTTGTCGATGAACGTGTCCAGATAAGGCCAAAGACTCTCCTTATGCAGATAACGCTTCGGCCCACAGTCGACCCGAATGATATTGACCCCGGGAGCCAGTTCCTCGACCGGTTCAGAATAGCTTCGATCCACGTGCGAATCGAAAATCCGGCGAGTAAGAAGGTCAACCTTCTCCACGGCCGAGTGCTCGATAAGCGCGCGGGCCAACTCGATCACATATTTGACCTGGCCCCCGGTGTCGACATCACGTCCGAGTTCCATGTCGAAGCCACGGACCAAACCGTGGGCGCTGATGAGCACGATATATCGATTCTTCTGGTCAGGCATGATCAGCCTCCTGAAGTCGGGCGAGGCTCCGGCCACTCTAAACGTCACTTGAACCGCGCTCCGCACTTACCCGAAATGCCCTGCAATTGTCTCAAGTAGCTGTGTCACGATCTGCATCCCCGTGATGCGGCCCCGCCTGAGTCGCGGTCGGTGATCCCGTGAGGTGAGATTATTCAGCCGACGCCTAGTTCATTGAATAATGGACTTTCAGTAGGTGGACAGTGCCACCGGAGATGACTCTTCAATCGGAAGCGAGGGCTAACAGTGGCGAAAGCCCAGCGGGAGAATCCCTTGACGGGCTCCAGCCGCCCGCTTATGATCAGGCTTCTCTCATCAAGGAGTCTATGTAGTCTAAGAGCCTTCCCATCGTCAAAATTGAGAGGTAAACCATGGAAGAACTGACTAGAAGAAGTTTCGTGAGCAATACACTTGCACTGGGCGCAGGACTGAGCGGTCTTGCCTCCGGGATATCCACCCATCTGAGAGCAACTCCCAGGGCAGTCGAAGACAACATCTCTATCGCGCAGTGGGCCCTCGTTCGAGAGATTCGCGAAGGAAAATGGAAAACGCTCGATTTTCCCAGGATCGCTAGAGAGGACTTCGACATCGATGGAATCGAACTGGTAAACACGCTTTTTGAAGTACCTACATACGGGTACCTCAAGCAACTGAAGAAGAACGCGGAGGACCTGGGAGTAGGAATCGTACTCATCATGGTAGATGACGAGGGTGAGCCGGCTTCCCCTGACAAGAACGAGAGAATGCAGATGGTGATCAACCATCGAAAGTGGATTGATATTGCGCAGTATCTGGGTTGCCACTCGATTCGAACGAACTGCCGTCCCAAAGGCGTTTCTTTTGAAGATGGGCTCAACTGGGCGACAGAAAGCTACAATCTTCTGTTGGAATATGCTGTTCCGGCAAAGATCAGTGTTGTGATCGAGAATCATGGCACGCTATCCGATGACCCCGACTTCATCGTTGCACTGATGGAGAAGGTCAACAATCTGTACTTTGGAACATTGCCGGATTTCAAGGGCAGCGACCCCTATACCTACGTGAAGAAGACAGTCCCCTATGCGACCGGGATCTCGTTCAGGCTTCAGCAGAGCGACCAGGAAACCGAACGTTTGGTGCGGCTGTGCCGTGATTCTGGTTACAGGGGATTCTACGGAATCGAGTCGAGTGGCCGAGAGAATATCGCGCGCGGTAAGAAACTACTCGAGAAGGTACTGTTCAGAAAAGCCTGATGTACCGGGGTTTCCGGCGGGTATATTCGTTCATCCTGGGCGGATTTTGCCACCAACATTGACGGCCACCTTCTCGAAGTAATTCGCAGCCAAATGATTCGAGGTGCCGAATCAGATCGCGCCGATTCATACGGCGATTTCTTGTTCCTGGTACCCTTCACCCGCCACATCGAGCGCGTCGGTTCCTGGCAGGTGCTGAGGGACCTTGAGCACGAGCACCGAGAGATGACGGGCATGAGGTCGATACCGCTAGAGATCAGGGCTTGCCCGGAGTAGCTGACCAGGAGCTTTATGATCACTGCGTTCAGGAGCAACTGGTACTCGTTTCGCTGGACAAAGACTTCTCTGGGATTTGGGGTCGGACCACGGCAAGTTTATTTTTGACAACAAATAGCCCTGATCGGGGGTCTTAAAATCCGTCTTAGCGGCTGTTTTAGGGGGTCGAAAATCGCTGCTAAGAGATTTCTCGTGCTCGATCGAACCCTCGTCCAGAAACGAATGATGATGGTTCGCCACCGATAAGTCACTCACGACACGCCGCCCGAGACGACAACCGCTTTGAGGAATTCCTTCGGCAGGTTCGGCTCCAATCTCCAAGCACCAAATCTCAACTATCAAAGCACTTATGTCAACTCTTGAGATTTGAGGTGTGGAGCTTGAGGTTTCTTGCCGCAGGCAAGCCCTGCCGGGGGCGTTATGTTTTCACCAACTTACAGCGATCAGCGGATCTTCTCGACACGCCCAAAGCCCTCCTGTCGCCCATTTGTCTCCAACGCTTTCTGGAGATTCTTGGAAGCGAAGCACGCGAGACGAACTGCCGGACAGGTTATAATCGAAATGGAGATGATGGACATGGCAGACTGGCGAGACCGAATCGTGATTGATCCTGAACTGTGTCACGGAAAGCCGTGCATCAAGGGTACTCGTATTTGGGTTTCCCTGATCGTTGACAACCTTGCGGCGGGTGCCAGTGAGAAGGAAATTCTGGAGGCGTACCCCTCTCTGAGCCCAGGAGACGTTCGCGCTTCACTGGCTTTCGCTGCGGAGATGACACGCGAGCGGTACGTGGACATGCCGCTTACCAAGACTGTTGGCTCATGAAGGTCAAGTTCGACGAGAACCTTGACGCTCGGCTGGTTGCTCCCCTGAGAGATGACGGGCATGAGGTCGATACCGTTAGAGATCAGGGCTTGCTCGGAGTAGCTGACCAAGAGCTTTATGATCACTGCGTTCAGGAGCAACTGGTACTCGTTTCGCTGGACAAAGACTTCTCGAGTATTCTGCGTTATCCACCTGGCTCCAGTGGCGGAATCGTTATCCTGCGTGGGCCGGACAATCTGTTCGACACCATGCGGCGCTTGGTGACCACTCTGGTCGAGGCTTTGCGGAAGGACACTCCGGTCGGCAAGCTTTGGATTGTTGAGCTCGGACGTTTGCGGATCTACGAACCGGGGCTCT
>JAUVSF010000505.1 GCA_030597245.1 Acidobacteriota bacterium | reverse complement strand
AGGTGATACTCCCTGTCCAAGCCGCCGGAAACGATGGACTCATTGGGGAAGTACCCTGCCTCTCCCGTTTTGTTCTTGCAGCCACGCCCAGCGTAACCGAACTGCGACAAGAAAAAGACAGCAACAATTGCGGTTGCTACGATGATCCAAATTGGCTTTCTAGACATTTTTCTAACCTCCTCAGTTTGAAACAAATCTGTCTTTGGCATCGGAACCAGTTCAGTGCACAGACTGATCGGCGAAAGAGCACTTGGACAAGAGTATCCACTGGAAGGTTGAGAATATTCACCAGAATGCAAAGCCAAGAACGCATCAACCAAGTCCTCCTAACCAGTCTGTGCGTCCAGAAACTAACCTCCAGTGTCGGATGTAGATTATGTAAAGTCAAGGAGAATCGGTGGGTTGAGAGAGGCGTCACACGAACGACCCGCTGCTTGGTTTCCGGTCCCGGTACTCATTCATAGGCGTGACCGAAAAAGAAGACGGTGTATGCCCAAATTCCTGCCTCGTTTGCGACTCCAGGCATTTGCCTATAGCCATGCAGCTCCCGACTTCCGACAATACTGAAGTTGTTCGCAGGCTCAAAGGGCAGATTGAGATGACGAAACCGACTCGAAAACGGCTGTGGCAGCAGATCGTGAGGGCGAAGGCATTGGCTCAGGTTAGGAACCTTCCCGAAGACTCTCCTCAACGTCACAGGTTGATGTCAATGGTCCGTCAAGTTCGTTCGGGAGACCCCTCTTACCTTGAGGCGCAAGCGGCGAAGATCTACTGGTCGTCCTGGTTACCGGAACTAAGTGGGTTCAGGCGAAATCCATCGGGTGATGGACTAAATGCGTTGCTCAACTACGGCTACGCGGTCCTGCGAGCGGGGCTTGCTCGGTCGCTTGTCGGCTCAGGACTCCACCCTGCCCTTGGACTTCACCACTCAAATCGATCAAATGCTTTCTGCTTAGCCGACGGCCTGATCGAGCCACTTCGACCCATTGTTTACAGAGTTGTTGTCAAATCTTGTGTATGGCATAGTCCCAGAAATCCTGGGTAGAAATCCTTGTTGCAGAGGCACCCCTCTTCAGCTTACGACTTTTTCCTTCGTAGATTTTGTCAGTCGGACGCTAAAAATGATCTACACTCACGTCCTGAATCGCGGAGGTCTGGGTGTCAGAAGTCCCGCGGACACTTTGTGAGTCCTGATGGCGACGGGTCTTATGAGGAAACCCAATAACAAGCTCGGGGCCAGGTGGGAGCGCTCCAAAGGTTGGGAACGCCTGGCTGGACTCCGGTATCTGGTGAGCGTATTATCTGGAAACCACATAATCGGTAGTTGGACTCAACGGCGTCGAAGGAAGTCCGGAGACTTGATGGTGTGTCCTCTCCGACGACCAAAGACCGGAGTGATGTCCTGCGATGTGAGGAGGCCGCGTGGATTTCAGCATAGACGGCACTGTCGCGCAATCCGCCCGCCTGACACTTGCCGAAGGTGAGACAGTGTGGGCGTCGAAAGGGTCGATCATTTCCTATGCCACCGGTCTGAAGTGGGACGTCAAGGTCCCAGGGGGCCTGGCCGGTGCGCTCAAACGGTCGCTGTCGGGCGAAGGGATTGCGCTAACGTACATCGAGGCAACGGCCCGTGGGCAATTCGTGACGCTGGGCGCCAACGCGCCCGGGCACATCGAAGAGTGGGACTTGAATGCCAGTGGTCCGGTGCTGACGACGCGCGGGGCATTTCTGGCCGCCTGGGGAGAGGGAATCAACATCACCGTAGCGATCGCGCGCCGGCCGGGCGCCGCGTTATTCGGTGGGGCTGGGCTCGTCCTGCAGCGCATCGAGGGTGACGGCACGGTTCTCGTTCATGGGAGGGGAGACTTCAGAAAGGCGGAGCTTGCTGACGGCGAAGAGCTCCGAGTGAGCACTCGGAACCTGGCCGCGTTTTCGGACGCCGTCGACTACAACATCGAAACCGTAGGTTCCCTACGAAAGACCCTGTTCAGCAAGGAAGGGTTGTTCATGACCCAGTTGACGGGCCCGGGAACCGTGCTGCTGCAAACTCTGAAACCTGCGAGGGCGCGCCAGTAGCAAACGTCTTGACGTGTCGGTTCGCACTCCGAAGCTGTGGCCAACGGCTGGCTAACACGCGGCTGGACCTGTCGGCTGGCGCGCGGAGATTGAGTTGAATTGCAGAATCATGTGCGACCGCCGCGGGTCTATTTCAGCCACAGAAAGACAGTGTCCCCTACTTCCCCTACTTCTCAGACTCCCCTGGCTAGCCCTTCTTGATCAGCTTTAACCGGCGTAGATCTGCCTCACTCCACCCAATATCCTTGAGTAGTGCCTGCAGCATCTTCCGTCCATACGTCTTATGAGCGTGATAATGAATGCTCACCCGATGCCGGGTGTCTCCCGCTTGCTTCAGATAGACCGCGATCGATCCACCCTTTACATCCGCTGTCCAGCCATCCTTCTTGAGTGCTCTCGTCAACTCTTCCGCAGTTAGATTCTTTAGCTGATCCCAGACAGACTTTGAGTAGGCCATGGCATCTCGACCTTGTGGATCATCCAAGCCTCAGGTAAAGGCTCGTACTCAATAGTGAAATCAGGCCCAAAGGGGATCGGATCTCCATGCTTGATCAGCGACAAGAGATAACAGCTGATCGCATCCTTTACATTCTCAAGAGCCTCTTTCTTGCTCTTACCCGTGACATGAAGCCCTTTGAATCCAGGACATGAGGCGTGATATCCAACAGTGTCTTTCTCCAATACAACAGTCACACTTATCTTAAAGCTCTGTTGCTTTGGACACATTGTCTTCTCCTTCCTTTTCGCTTACCACCACACTATAAGTCTACAATCCTTGTGATCCCACTCACAACTGTAGATGTTGAGACCCCCCTTTCCTGCTCACTTACCCCGATTCCAGGCTCGGAGGTTTTCAGAACTATGTGGGTGGGGAGAAAGTCGGCTCCTATAACAAAGACACGGTGGGGGCACTGGTGGATGGGGGGTCTTTCCACAGCCTCAGCCGCCACCACCGCCGCTCGACACACCTGCTTGGCCAGCGACACTTCCCTAGTGCGTAGTGTAGTTGTCGTTGACAAATAATCCTCAAACTCAGGAACGCTTACAGCCGGAGGCTCGGGCCGCTCTCCGACAGAATCACATCCCAACCAAGAGAATCTGAGCAGATCCAACTACCCTCTTCTCAGTTACAAGATCGACGTGTAAGCCTCAATTGACGAGACGACTGCCCTTCTTGATCTAATCCCGTAAAGCTATACCTATCAACCAGTTATTTCCTCTTTGATCTTACTGTGAGTTTCCTTTGAACAAATCGAGCCAGACGTTTCCTTACCTTCAGGACTCCCTGAGGGACGGCTTGTTACTCCTCAGCGCAGAACACAACGCGCAAAGGAGTACAAGCCATGAAAACCCATCCATCGATTCTCACGTCTTTCATCGCTCTTTGGATCTCCCTCGGATCTGTTCCTTTCCTGAACGCTGCCGAGGAGATTCCATTTCGCCTATACAGGGGCTACATGATCCTTGCCAAGGGAGCCATCGGAGAGCTGGACAATCTGACCTTCTTGATTGACACGGGAGCTACCTCTACGTTCATCAACCCGCATATCGCCAAGAAACTTAAGGTTGAAGGAACGGCAAGAAAAGCGGCTTCCTATAGTGGTGAAGTCGCCTGTAAGCTGGTCGTACTGCACGACATCCGCCTCGGGACCCGAGAATTCGACTTCATTCCAACCTTGATTACCGATTTTTCGACACTGGGAATTATCGGCAACCACATCGACGCAATCATCGGCATGAACCTGTTGAAGCGCACCAACTTCCGAATCGACTACAGGGCCAACACCCTCAGCTTGTCGCCGTCAGACCAGCTGCCAAACTCGACAACTCTTGACTGCCCGGAACTCTCCCCGGTCATCACTCTAAAGGTAATGGGGAGAACCGTGCGCCTACTGGTGGATACTGGGGCGAAAGATATGTTCCTCT
>JAUVSF010000161.1 GCA_030597245.1 Acidobacteriota bacterium | reverse complement strand
CGCTTCCGGAAGTATCATGGGAAGTCCTCATCTCCAGGTGCGGGTTGTTTTCGAAGAATCTTTCACATTGTCCCAGCGCCACCGGATGTGAGAATACTGTAGAGACTTCCTCGAACGGAACACCGGGAATTACAACCAGGTTGTGCTGAACTTCGAGATACAGTTCCCCATTTATTTTGAGCTTGTGCCGCCTCAGTAGATCATAGTTTCTGTGGATCGAACCGGTTAAGGAATTCTCCAACGGGATCAAACAAACATCCGCTTCCCCGGCCGAAGTCGAGCGAAAAACCTCGTCGAAGTGACGAAAGCTCAAAACCTGCAGGTCTCCGCCCAGTAAACTCACCGCAGCCTCTTCACTGAATGAACCAGGTTCCCCTTGTATAGCTACTCGAATTGCCTGAGACACAATACTACAGCTCCTCCTCGGAACCTGGCCCTGTATCGACCTCCAAAGAATACTTGCTTCTGGCGGAGGCACATGGGAATCGAACCCACCAGCCACTACTCGAAGCAGCAGCTCGACTGGTTTTGAAGACCAGGCCCGTCACCAGACGAGAAGTACCTCCGGCCGGAAAATTATAACACTCGTCACGATGAATCAAGACCGTGAACCAGATGCCAGTTTCCGGTTGCCGGGTACCGGGTGCTTATATCCCTGTCCTACGATTCACCCCTAAAACACAAAATCACTAGGATTCTTTTGTGCCTTAGTGGTTAGCGTTTGGATTTATAGGGTCTTTCGTCGCTGTTCGTTTGTCCGTCCCCACCATCCGGTATCCCGTCACGCTCTTCTTACTACGGATACTAATGTAATTAAATCAATTCTCTTTCACTAGTAGTAATAGTAGGGGGTGTTAATAGTGTGGCAATCTACCTTAACCTATTTATTATGAACAACTTAACCGATAGATGATTGTGTTGATTTCCGGTTCGAATCTCGGAAAAGTTGAGGATATTTCCACTGCCGGAAAGCTTCCACAGAATACACACAGGAGACTTTCTTCTATTGGCGATCTAGATTTTGCTCAACACCTGATATTGGAATGGATTCTCTTGTTGAACGGTTGTGGATTCGTTGCCCAAAGTTGGTTGAAATGCTCTGATCTCGCTATACTCGTTTGAACAAATGACGATCATTGCCAATCCGACCGCTGGCCGAGGTGATGGCCAGGAGTATCTGAAGCAAATAAGGGGTTTGGCTCGGAAAAGCGGCATCAAGCACGAGGTTTTGGTTACCCGTTATCCGGGGCACGCCAATGAGTTGGCTCGGAGTGCCGCAGAAGGAGGGGCCCAGATCGTAATTGTTTTGGGTGGCGATGGAACGATATCTGAGGTTGTGAACGGTGTGGTTGGCTACAGTGTCACTCTTGGAATCATTTCGGTGGGAACGGGAAACGATTTTGCGCGGAGTCTTCAGTTACCTTTGAGAAATCCGCAGAAAGCGTGGAGTCTAATAGAGACCGGCATTACAACACAGCTTGATATTGGCGAATGTAACGGAAGGTATTTCATCTCTTCTTTTGGAGTGGGGTTTCCTGCGGAAGTCGTCAAAGCTACGCGTAGGATCCAAGTTTTTGGAGGCTCTGCCGCCTTTCTGTTGGGAATCTTGAAGGCACTTTGGCGCTTAGAGTCTGCAGTGGTTCGAATTGAGATCGGAGAAACCTCCATCGAGAAGGATTGTGTATTTGTGCTTGTTCAAAACACACCGTATCTCGGGGGTGGATTGCGTGTTGCTCCTGGTGCGGTAGTTGATGATGGTTTCCTGGACGTTGTTATTGTGGAAGCTCTTGGACGACTGGAGGTGCTCGCAAACCTGCCAAGGGTTTATAGAGGTCGTCACGAGAACCATCCCAAGTTTAGTGTTTTCAAGGCGAAGAAGGTGATAATCTCCTCTGGGGAGAAGCTGCGGACAATGTGCGATGGAGAAGTCGTTGGTTACACACCTTCTCGGATCAGGGTTCACCCCGGTGCTTTGCAGGTAATTGTCGGAAGGCGAAATGGGGATAAAAGAGTCTCTTAAAGAAAAGACTATCTTCATCACGGGGGCAACTGGATTCTTGGGTCAACCCCTCGTGGAGAAGATACTCTGGGCTGTGCCGGAGGTGCGACGGATCTATGTGTTGATTCGGCCAAAGAAGCAGTTCGGCGGGCGTGTGCTGACACCACAAGAGCGACTTGAAAAGGAACTCTACAAATCCAGCGCTTTCGAACGACTTCACGACTCGAAGAAGGAACAGTTTGAGGAGTTTTTACGGGAGAAACTGGTTGCTGTAGGTGGCGACATAGCTAAAGAAAACCTCGGCATAGCTGAGTCCGAAGTCGAGCGACTCCGTGAGCAAGTCGATGTTGTCATCAACAGCGCGGCGGTCGTCTCCTTTGATGCACCACTAGATTCAGCGCTCGAGCTAAACATCTTTGGAGCGTTGAGGGTCACTAAGTTTGCCGCTTCCTGCAAGCATGCAATCTTGATCCACGTATCGACTGCCTATGTTTGTGGAGCTGCAGTAGGCCCAGTTTACGAAACTATGCACCATACCGCGTCCCCCGATTCAGAGGGAGACCAACTCCGACAGTTCCGCGATATCGATGCTGAGATTCGACGCATCCAGGACAGAATTAAGTCGGTTTATCAGCAGGCTGAGGAGTCTGACCTGCGGAGAAAGTTTCTCGAGGAGCTGATCAAAAAACTGCGCAGGTGGCGAGGGAAGAAGCGAATTCGGCGCTGGCAGGAACTGGAGAACTTCAAACGCAAGTGGATAAACAACCGGCTGTGTGAAGAGGGTATGAAGCTCGCTCGCTCGCGCGGCTGGAATGACACCTACACGTATACAAAAGCCCTTGGTGAGCAAGTTGTGGTGCGCGAGGCGGAGGATTTACCGACGGCAATCGTTCGCCCCTCGATCATTGAGAGTAGCCTGTCCGAGCCAAGCCCCGGCTGGCTTGACGGTTTACGGATGGCGGATCCATTGATCGTTGCCATAGGGAAGGGTCGCTTACGCTCCCTGCCGCTTAATCCGGACGTCAGTCTCGACTTGGTGCCGGCGGATATGGTTGTGAATTCTATTTTAGCGGCTCTAATGGAGACAGCAACGTCCGAGAAAAAAGAGCTGCGAATCTATCAGGTCGCAACAGGCGCGAAAAATCCGACCACGTTGGGCGAGTTGTACAAGCTCATCTATGCGTACTTTGCCGGTAATCCGATGCTGGACCGGGATGGACAGCCGATCCTGCTGAAACCAATGCGGTTCCCAAAGCCCTCGACGTTTCGAATCCAGCATCGGCTCAAATCGATTCCGCTGAATACAGCTGAGCGCACACTGGAAAAGCTGGCCGTCTTTGACGCTACTCACAAAGCGAAAAGGCGAATATCCGCAACGAAGGTGGCCCACGAGAAGCTTTATTACTACGGCGAGATCTACGAACCCTATTTGAACCTCGACTGCCAGTTTCAGGTAGATAACTCCCTTGCTCTGTATGAAACGCTGTCCGAAGAAGAGAAAAAGGAGTTCAACTTTGACGTCACGCGTCTTAACTGGCGTCACTACATCCAGAACGTCCATATTCCGGGAGTCAAGAAATTCATCCTGAAGATCGAAGGCACCGGGACGCTGGAGCTTCCAACAGAAGAAGCGCTTCCTGAGGACGAACCACGGACGATTCCCGACATAGTCGCTCGCGCCGCTCAGAGGGCCCCAAACCGGGTAGCTCTGCAAATTAAGCGGGATGGCCAGTGGGCTAGATATACCTATGGCGACCTGCAGGACCGTGCACGAGAGGTTGCCGGCCGTCTCCATTCGCTGGGACTGGTTAAAGGAGATCGGGTCGTCATCTTCTCGGAGAACCTTCCGGAATGGGGGATCGCGTATCTCGGCGGAGCATCATTAGGCCTCGTTGCGGTGCCTGTGGATTTTCAAACCTGGGAAAAAGAAGTCTGGTCGGTTGCCCGGTTCACGGACGCCAAAGCAATGTTGGTGTCTGAACGGTGTCTGAAGAGGCTTTCAGAGGAGGGCCTCCGTGAGAATGAACACTCCGACAACCCGATTCTGCTCCTTAATGTGAACAGATTCTGTGAACCACATCGGATCGATGGGTATCCAGTAAGCTCCAAGCCCCAGGTGAAAATCCCAATTTCAGGGGACTTCGAACTCCCTTCGGTGCACCCGGGGGATGAGGCTTCGATCATTTTCACGACCGGGACTGCGGTGGATCCGAAGGGAGCGGTCCACGTACACCGGAATTTCCTGAACAACCTCCGCGGGGCTAACCATTACCTGTTCCTTTCTGAGTCGGACCAGCTTCTTTCGGTGCTTCCGCTTTACCATGCGCTCGAGTTCACCTGCGGATTTCTGGCAGCGTTGTATTGCTGCGCGACTGTCACCTATCTGCACTCCATGAAACCGCGTGTAATCCTGGAGACCATGCGGGAAACCGGCACTACTTGCCTATTAGGTGTGCCGACCCTTTTTGCCTTGATCCGCGAAGATATCGAACGACGGATCCTTAAGGTATCTAAGTCGCCCCTGAAAAGTAACTGGATGGCAACTTCCAAGCGCCTCAGTCATTCAGTGAAGCGGCGGTTCGGCCGCGACATTGGCCGGAAACTTTTCTCGAAGGTATATAGCGAGTTTGGAGGCCGGATCCGCATGTTTGTTAGTGGTGGTTCGGGGTTGGGTGAAGATCTGTACAGAGATTTCAGCGCCCTGGGAATGCCGATTTATGAAGGATACGGGTTAACCGAAACGGCTCCGGTCCTGACCGTCAACCCACTGCATCGAAGCCGGGAAGGCTCAGCAGGAAAACCTTTACCAGGAGTCGAATTGCGCCTCCTCCATACTGACCACGACGGAATTGGAGAAATCGTCGTAAGGACGCCGTCGCTGTTCAAGGAGTATTACAGGAACCCGGAGGCAACAGCAGCCGTGATGCGGGACGGCTGGTTCTACACGGGCGATTTGGGCTGGGTTGATACGGATGGCTACGTCTATATCACGGGACGAACGAAGGACGTCATTGTCACGGGAGCCGGCAAGAATGTTTACCCCACCGATTTGGAAGCAATTTATGAAACTCTGCCCGAAGTGAAAGAGGTTTGCGTTTTCGGTGTCAAGAGTGGGCTTACCGAGGACGTGCATGCCGTTGTGTACCCGAACCTGGATGGAATTAAGTCGAAACAGCTGGAGGAACTCAAGAAGTGGGTGCAGCAGGGTGTTCAGCGTTTAGCGCGCGAACTCCCGAGCTACAATAGACTGCAAGCAATTCACATTACGACCGAGCCTCTCCCTCGTGACGAATTCGGCAAGATCGAGCGGCAAGCTGTCCGTGCTGAAACACTGGGTTCGGGAGAGCAGGAAGAGGCGAAGGTCGAACGGCCCGCAAGAGCGACGAGCCGCCGCGACAACCTGTACGAAGAGTTGACCCGGTTAACCGGGGTTTCCGCTGACGAGATCAATGACGAAACGAACCTGTACACGGATTTGGGGCTGGATTCGCTGATGGCTCTCGAGCTTCTCCTTTTTCTCGAAAGAGAGCTGGGTATCGTTATTCCCGATGACAAAGTCGCGGCATTCCAAACCGTCGGTGACGTTCTGGATGAACTGCGCAAGCGGGGCTTCGGCCAGGTCGCGGAACCTGAAACCAGCAATGGCGAACCGAGATCCGTCCTCCCCTTCTCCCAGCGACCACCTTTGGACCGGGCGCTGATGGGAGCTAGCTTTGGGGCTTTGAAGAGCTTGTTCCGACTCTACTTTGATCTGGAAGTGGAGGACGCTGAGCTTCTGCCTCGACAGGGCTCATATATCCTCGCAGCGAACCATTCCAGCCATCTCGACACGGCTGCTGTCGTCTCAGCGCTCAGCCTGATTCTGGGTGTGAAAGAAGCGCAGAAAATACACGTGATTGGTGCCAGTGATTACTTCTTCGATTCCCGTTTTAAAGGCTGGCTATTCAGCACCTGCCTGAATGTCGTTCCCATCGAGCGTGAGGAGGTTTCGCTCGCCGGTTTGAGGAGAGTGAGAGGGATACTGTCAAAAGGTGAGCCGATATTGATCTTTCCCGAGGGCACCAGGAGCAGAGACGGTACGATGCGTGAATTCAAGCCGGGCGTTGGGCTCATTGCGCTGGAGTTGAAAACGCCGATCATACCAGCGTTTATTGAGGGAACATTCGCCTCATTGCCCGCCGGCAAGACGGTACCCCGCAGGCGTCGGGTGAAAGTCAGGTTTGGGCCCGAAATCAGTATGGATTCCTATTTGGAAGCTGCGAACGATGTATCGCGGGATGAGGTGTACCGAAGAATAGCCAGGGACGTACGTACGGCCATCGAAGGACTGGGAGTTGGGGACTAGAGGCTGGGGGCTTTAACCACGAAGTCACTAAGGCACAAAGAAATTCTTGTGTTTTTGTGATTCTGTGGTTCTTCCGGGGTGCTAAGCATCGAGTGCTGCCTTTAAGATTTCCGGGCTGATATTCCCTCCGCTCAGGAGACATACCGTGTCGGATGCCGGCACCTTGCCGTCGAGGACCGCAGCCAAAGTAACAGCGCCTGACGGCTCAACTACCAGCTTCTCTTCCTCTGCCAGAATCCGTACTGTGTGCAGAATGCTTTCCTCCTCGACCTCAACCACGTCATGCACATATCTCTGGATCAGGGGAAACGTAAGTTCTCCCGGCCGAGTAACCTGCAAGCCATCCGCAATTGTGCAAGCCTCGTTGATCGACCGAGGCTTCCCCTGGTGGAAGGAGAGGAATGTCGCATTCGAACCCGTAGGCTGTACTCCCCAAATCAGGACGTCCGGCCTCTGCTCCCTGACGGCCCAGGCGATTCCACTAATCAGCCCGCCGCCGCTGATGGGGACCACAATATGTCGAACTTCAGGGAATTGTTCGATAATCTCGAGTCCTGCGGATGCGTTCCCTGCTACTGCATTAGGGTGGTTGTACGGGAACATCTCTGTGCGCGCTTCCTGCTCACGGATTCTGGCAACTTCTTCGGCTCGGGCCTCAAACCGGTTTTCACAGAAAACGACCTCTCCACCTAAACGTTCGGTGCGTTCGACTTTAATTGGGTTCGACGAACGCATCATGACAATTTTCGCCGAGACTCCAAGCAGCGATGCAGCATACGCCGTAGCCTGGGCAAAGTTGCCGGAACTTGACGTGACGATCCCGGCCCTGAGTTGTTCAGATGTCAGAGCAATCATCTGGCTATAAGCAGGCCGGATCTTGAACGAGCCGGTGACTTGCAGGTTCTCAGTTTTGAAAGAGACTCCGGAAGTGAGCTTGGAGGCCAGAAGGGGCGTTTCAAGAACGACGTTGCCAAGTTTGCATCTGGTTCTTTCGGCATCGGCAAGGGTAAGCTGAAACTCCCTGAGTTGAAACTCTTTTCCCATAGTTCCATCTACATTGTAGCCGGGTTACACGTTGTCCGGCAGAGGTCATTTCGGATTAATTGAACGAGGTGGCAACTTAAAGAAATAAGGGATGCATGAAATGCAGAGGACTCCTCTTCTAATAGCATTGATCGGCTTCGTTCTGGCAGCAACCCTTTTGGTGTGGCAAATCAGCAGGGAGCCGGCTGGAGCGATACTCGAGACAACGAATGCCGAAGCTGTGGTACCGTTCGACAGCCTGGATGAGACGGCTCCTGTAGCACTTCCTTCGGAAGAGACTCTCCCGCGAGAAGCCGCGCTTGAAAAGAAGGAGCTTGCGGCCACGGTTTCAGCAAGGAAAGAGAAGAAAGTTAAATCAACGGCCATGCCGGTGGAACCTGAGCCGGCGGCGGAACCGAACCAGGCAGGAAGTGCCCGGCTTTCTCCTCCCGGCGCTCCTCCGGGTTTCCGGACGCAGGACACGGTTGAGAAGCCTCGCCCATCAGCGCACCCATCTCCTGTTAACTCAGGACCGGCTCCCTTTGAACCGCAGGTAGCAGATGGAACGACCGGAAGAAGCGCGCCCTCCGGGCTGGCGATCCCACCGGCTCCGCCTAGACGTATCGACGAGAATCAGGCAACGGTTGTGATGTCTGATTCCCCGAGATCGCCCTCGAAATTGCCTGCGCCGAAGCCACGGTTGTTGCCGGAGGGCACGGTTCTTGAAGTTAGACTCGCCGAGAAGATTTCGACCGATCAGAATCAGACCGGTGACACATTCAGGGTGATCTTGGAACGTGACCTCGAGGTGAACGGAGAGGTTGCACTCAAGAAAGGGTCTGTCCTGATTGGGACGATTGAGGAAGCGATTGTGCCCGGGCGCGTGAAGGGGAGGGCTGAGCTGGCATTCTCTCTGACCGGAATCTCACTTGACGACCAGGAGTATCCGATCCGCACGAACACCATCACCATGGAAGCCGAAAGCACGAAAGGCCGAGACGCTGCCACGGTGGGAGCGACGACCGCCATTGGTGCGGTCCTGGGTGCCGTTTTCGGGGGGAAGAAAGGTGCGGCTATCGGAGGTGCTGCAGGGGCGGGCGCCGGCGCCGGTGGAGTCCTCATTGGCCGTGGAAGGCATATGGAACTGGAGAAGGAGCGACTCTTCAGCTTTCGTCTTGAAGAGGCCGTGGATTTGAACTTACCGTAACTTGAATCCGTTCCCCCTTTCCCCTATATTCCACGTAGACCCTCTAGTTTCAGTATATGCGGAGAGGTGCTGGAGTGGTTGAACAGGGCTGCCTGCTAAGCAGTTGTACCGGTAATCCCGGTACCGAGGGTTCGAATCCCTCCCTCTCCGCCAAGTCTCTTTGCCACCGTAAGATAAACAGCCCTGGTTGCCCTCCCTTAGCCTCCTTCGTGGTTTCAGGGTGGTGCGCCGTGCCATGGAACAGGGTGTAGGGTGTTCGCACTTCGTACTTCGAATCTCGCACTTCAAACTTCCGGCTCCTGGCCCTGGTTATGAGAACCAGGAATGTTTGTTCTTTGAACCGTTACGCGGTCATGGGAGATCTCCGGGCCCTGGAAGGACCCGGCTCCGTATGAACGTCAGCGGACCATCGACACGGGGAGCCCGAGGAGGAAGATGGCCTTCCAGGCCGTCACCAAGTTGCTGGTCTCCAACGTGACAAGCTAGAAGCTTATCTTCCGCCACGCATACCAATTTGTTCCACACGAGCCCCAGGGGAAATAGGAAACAGCCTCGAATGGCACTGACTTAAGCAGGTTTCCCACCAT
>JAUVSF010000620.1 GCA_030597245.1 Acidobacteriota bacterium | reverse complement strand
TGGTCCTGTTCTCTTTGGGGAGTTTGATAGTCAGTCGCGCAATATCGCTGACGGAGAAGCCTCCCCGGAAAAGAACCCTGTCCGCTGTGAATGGAATCGGCCTTTTGGTCGTGCTGGTAGCTGGATTTGGTTTACTCACTCGACTCGGGATCCCGTGGCCCTGGCCGGGTTGGGTCTTTCTCAAGTTGTTGATTTGGGTCCTCCTGGCATTTATAGCCAGTATAGTTGCGCGTCATCCAGCCTCAGGACGGAGTCTGTGGTGGATAAGCCTATTCGTCGCAGCTACGGCAGCCTTCCTGGCAAGCTTCAAGCCCTTTTAGCCCGTGGACCCGTCTGCTCTGCATAAACGGTGCAGACGGGCGTTTTGGAACCGTGCAAGAACGTAAAGATCAATCAATAGAAGAACTTGAAAACTTCGAAGAGCTAGCTGCGCAGCATACAGCTGCCCCGGGCGATCTACCCACGCTTAATGGGATCGACATTTACGGGAAATCCCTTCCACTCAATGGTGTGGTAGGGGGCGACCACATTATCTACCTTGACTTTAAGCAGAGATACGATCTCGACGCACGGATAGAGAAAGCCGCCAGAAAGGGCAGAACCGAGGTTGTAGACAACCTGATACGCTGTAAAGCGAAGGCTGGAATAGCGCTCGCTGACGTTTCAGGACACCGGGTGACGGACGCGCTGCTGGCCCTGATGCTACATCAGTCCTTTTTGCTCGGCGCTATTTACGAATTGGACTTCAATGGCCATATCACGACCCGTCTTTTTGAGAACCTAAACACACGGTTTTACAAATCATCCAGCGTCAGCAAATTCATAACGCTGATCTACGGCGAAATTGGAGAAGATGGGAAGTTTGAATTTATCTCGGCGGCTCACCCTGTCCCTGTCGTTTTCTCTCGTGAGTTCGATCGTATTATGGATATTTCTGAGAGCCTGCTTACTACGTTTCCACCGATCGGAACCATGCCTTCTTCAGACGACATCGACCGCCGAACTTCGGAGACGGTACTTGGTTTCAAGGAGAAGTACGAAGTCAATGAAATCAGCCTCATGGGATCAGGTGACATCATGCTCCTCTACTCGGATGGTTTTTCCGAGCTCAGTGACGGCACCAGTGAGTACTTTCCGGAATTTCTCGAAGCCAAGCTGCGCGAGGTGAAGGATCTCTCTGCGCAGGGGATTTTTGAAGCAGTTCTACAGGACCTTCTGAGTTTCAGTGCCCCTTCTGATGACATCAGCTTCATTGTGATCAAGAGAAACTAGGAACTGGGAGCTGTCAAGATTGTCCTGTTTCGTGGGTGACATTTCCCCAGTGCCTTAGTGGTAGATCCCTGAATTGTTCGCCCTAAAGGCTTTCGAAGACCCTCTTGAGCCGCTCTTCAGCTTCATCGACAATCGGTTCCATGTCCGGCCTATCGACGGTTTGGAACATCACATGCGGCTTCACGATCGCCACTTCGGCTCCTTCTTCAGATTCGGCTACGACGACGTTGCAGGGCAAGAGAAGACCGATCGTGTCATCGTGGGTCAAAGCCTGATGCGCGATATGGGGGTTGCATGCCCCCAGGATGACATAAGGCTTGAAATCAACGTCCAGCTTCTTTTTGAAAGTGGCTTTGACGTCGATACGTGTCAGAACTCCAAAACCTTCTTTCTTTAATGCCTCGGTAACCTTCTCTTCAGCCGTGGCCAGGGATTCTCCAGCCAGCTTCTTATAGAAGCCATAGTCAACCGCTCTCATACTCTCTCTCCTTTGCTCGAGCATCAGCGCTTCTGAAGCTTCGAAAGCGCTTTCTCCACGTCTGCTCGATGAGGTGAATCAGGTTTCTTCTCCAAGTACTGCTCAAACTCTTTAGCAGCCAGGTCACTGTAACCAGCAGCGCTATACAGCCGCGCCAAACGTAAGTGCACGTCAGCCATCCCTAAAGGATCCAGGCTGATCGCTTTATTGAGATATCCGACAGCCTTGGAGCCCTGCTTCAGGCCTAGGTAAGCCTCCCCCACCAGGCGGTTGGACTCAGGTCGATCCGGTTCCAACTCAACGGCCCGATCCAAGGCTTCAAGAGCTTGCTGATAGTCCTTCTCCGCGATTCTGACTCTTCCGAGGTTGATCAGCGCAAGCATATAATCAGGCCGAGCCTTGAGAGCTCTGCCATAGCACTTTTCTGCTTCCTTGTACTTCTCCCTCCGGAAATGGACGGTGCCCAACTCCGTCCAAGCCTCGAAGTCTTCGGGGTCAGTCTTAACAACCTTCTCGATTAGGGAAGCGGCCCTCTTCAGGTCGCCATTCAAGGCCTCCTCCTGGGCCTCTTCATAAAGTTTCTGGTTGGAATCGTCGCGAGCGTAGACGGTCAGGGGTCCACTCGTCGGAGCTGACTGCTCACTCCAGGCCAACTCTATGTCCTTCCTCAAATCCGAATCACTCTGGATATAGAGCACGAAGCGTTCCCGGTAAACTTCCCGGTGTTCTACCTCGATACTTAGAATGTACTCGGCATTCGGAACGCTATTAAAACGGAACCGACCGTTTGGTGAAATGTTTATCCGGCCAAAAACCGTACCCGAAACGTGTTTGAGGAAGACGGTGTAGCTCTGCGGAAGGTTTACTCCTTCGATCTCCTCCACCTTGAGATCCCCGTAGACTACGTGTCTTGCGTTTGCTGCAGCGGCGCCACTCCCCGTCTGCGGGGTCTCTCTCACCTGACTGACAGCCTCCCCCTCACTCAAGAGTAACAAGGCCAAACAGATCGCCGGCAGGTGTGTCTGTCTCATCAAAACTGATGTTAACACAGGAGCAAACGAGGGATGAGGGGCGGCGGCTCCAGCACGAATTTATAGACATCAACACTATCCCGATCTCCCAGGTGGCAAAGGTCGACATCCTCGTCGCTGGTTCTGCTACGGTTCCAATCGCGGAACATATTCGATTATATTAGCTGTCAGGACTGGCGATGTCTTGCTGAATAAGGAGGAACCCACAATGAAATCGCCTCGCGAGTATCTTACATTCAACATTGAAACCCGGCGCGCCTATATCAACACCACACCGCAAGTTGACGAGGACATTCGAAAAAGC
>JAUVSF010000634.1 GCA_030597245.1 Acidobacteriota bacterium | reverse complement strand
CAACCCTTAGCGAACTTGGCGGCTTTGCGTGAAATAAACACGTCTCACGCCAAGGCGCAAAGAACGCAAAGGGACCTGCCGTTCGTCGTTCGTCGTTCGCACTTCGTACTTCCCCGGGGCCCAAGACCATTTGACATTTGACATTTGACATTCCCTAGTATTTGCTCGCCTTACTCTCGCTCCTGGGGTCAGGAGCACCAAGATAGATCCCGGTCTTCGGATCAACCATGATGCAGTGGGCGTCACCGATCTGGTTTCTAAACTCGATTTGATACCCTTTCTTCCGCAAAGCAGCCTGGACTGGTGCTGAGAATCCACCTTTTTCTACTCGAATGACGTCAGGTTTCCATTGATGGTGAAATCTAGGCGCGTCTACGGCTTCTTGAATGTCAAAGTTCAGATCGATCACATTAGAAAGAACGTTCAAAACGGTGTTGATAATCGTGGGACCGCCCGGGCTGCCAAGAAGCAGGTAGAGTTTGCCGTCCTTCTTGACTACCGTTGGAGTCATCGAGCTGAGGGGGCGCTTTCCCGGGCCCACCGCATTCGTCTCACCATCAATCAGACCGTACACATTGGGGCTTCCGGGCCTGGTAGCGAAATCATCCATTTCGTTATTCATCAGGAAACCCGCACCCGGGACCGTAACTCCGGAACCAAACGATCCATTGAGCGTGGTTGTCGTTGCAACACCATTCCCAAATCGATCCATGACAGAGAAGTGCGTTGTTTCGTTTGCTCCCTCTTTGGGCGGTTGGCCCGAGTAGACTCGTCGGCCGGCCGTAGGCCAACCCGGATGAATCCCTCGAAAGCGCTGTCTTGCGTACTCCTTCGAAATCAGCCAGGCCGTTGGAATCTCCGCGAAGTCGGAATCACCGAGAAACTGAGCACGGTCAGCAAAGGCCCGCTTCATAACCTCTGTTTTCCAGTGCACGGCCGAGACGCTTCCAAGTTCCAGTTCATGCGGACGAAGTCGTTCCAGCATGTTCAGCATCTGTACGAGTACGATCCCTCCGGAAGAGGGCGGACCCATCGAGACAATTTCATAGCCTCGATACATTCCCCGGAGTGGCTCCCGAAATCGAGGTTGATAACGTCGCAGATCTTCCCTTGTTATCAGTCCTCCCTCCGACTGGAATTCCGCTGCAATCAGGGAGGCGATCGAGCCCACGTAAAAAGCTTCGGGGCCTTCGTCTGCAATCAGCTCGAGGGTTCTTTCCAGTTCCGGCTGAACAAACAGGTCCCCTGCTTCGTAAAAGTCGCCATCGCGCAGGAAAATGCGCCGACTCTCGGCAAATCGGGAAAGGAGTTCCTGCTTCCCTTTCAGGGCTTCGCTTAGGGAAACACTGACCTCGAAACCTCTGCCGGCCAGCCGGATAGCCGGTTCGACCAGTCTCTTCCAGGGCAGCCGGCCATACTTCTCCCAAACAAGATGCAGCCCCGCTACTGTGCCGGGGACGCCGGACGCCAAGTGTCCTACCCTTGATGGGTTGTAGTCCCGATCCTTTCCGGCTTCAACATACATGTTGCGTCGGGCGAGGGCGGGAGCAACTTCCCGGTAATCAACCGTTACCTCCCTTCCCTGCTCCGCAAAATGGATGACCATGAAACCCCCACCTCCGAGGTTCCCTGCCTGCGGATGCACCACCGCCAAGGCAAAGCTCACTGCAACCGCAGCATCGATGGCGTTTCCTCCTTCGTGGAGGACCTCCAGTCCTGCATCACTGGCAAGTGGATCAGTGCTGACAACCATGCCATTCCGACCACGCACGGGCTCCCGACTCGCCGTAAAAGCGGGTAACGAGAGTAGATACAGGACTATACAGAGAATAGGGAAAGCCGGTTTGAGGGTTGTTGTCACACGGAAACTCCAGGAATGGATCACTCGGCAACCGACCCGAGCCCGTTTATTTCTCGATCTGAAGCAGTTCGTTGAGAGAACCTGATCTGAACCCTTCAAGGTCGAGAGTAACGTATTGGTAGCCGAAAGTCTTGAGCTCACGGCTGATCTGTTCGAACAGTTTCAAATCCAGGATCTTGCCCATCTCCGAGGAATCTATCTCGATCCGAGCCAGCTCCTCATGATGCCTCACGCGGAATTGTTCCAGACCCAGACTGCGCAAATACTGTTCAGCGCTCTCGACTTGTCGCAACTTCTCAGGCGTGACCTCGACACCATACGGAAGCCGCGAAGACAGGCAAGGCATAGCCGGGAGATCCCAGGTGGGCAGCCCCCACTTTTTGGAAAGATGGCGAATATCTTCCTTCGTCATCCCCACTTCGATCAGTGGACTCACAACTCGCTCTTCTTCAGCCGCCTTCCGGCCCGGCCGGTAGTCCCCGACATCATCGGCATTACTCCCGTCAAAGATCACGTCAACACCCCACTCTTCCCTCAGCACACCTAACCGGCTAAACAGTTCCGACTTACAGAAATAGCATCGGTCCGTGGGATTAGCCGTGTAATCGGGGTTCTCCATTTCGGCCGTGTCTACGAAGCAATGGTTCAGTTTAAAGGCGGCCACAAACTCGCGAACCAGATTCTTCTGAAGCTCCGAAACAGAGGGGGAAAGAGCGGTTACAGCCCTGGCAGCGTCACCCATCTCCTGATTGGCTGCATAAGCAAGATATGAACTATCGACTCCACCGCTGAAAGCGACAACAGCGCTCTTGTAGCGTCGCAAGAACTCGTGCAGGTTTCGTTCCTTCTCTTCTGGGGTCATCGGACGGATTTTATCACAGCATATGCTACCATCTAGCAGTAGTGCCCTTGGCCGGAATCTTGAATCATATGTCTTTGTATTTTCTTCGACTGGTATAGAACGAAAGGAAGTGTCCCGACATCTTAGGGGCGTGTTGCCCAAATGGGCCCCACGTCCAAATCCGAAGTTCGAAATTCGAAACAAATCTCGAGCTCGAGTATCTAATGACTGAAACAGGCAGTCGCTGATAAGCCAGTTGAAAACAATCGCTTCAAGGCGTTTAGACCTTAGAACTTCTGATTTCGAGCTT
>JAUVSF010000167.1 GCA_030597245.1 Acidobacteriota bacterium | reverse complement strand
GCAGAAATCAAGAGCTGGACCAGGGAGTCCCGGCTGAGCGGCGTGCTCAGAAATATCAGCAAGGGTGGGGCTTTTATCAAGACTGAGCCGGAACTGAGGCTGGGCGAACGAGTGGAAATCCAGCTGGATTCCGGGATGTTCTTTGTCGGCGATTTGGTCAGAAACTCGAAGCTTGACGAAGGCCGGCCTGGATTTGCGGTGAAGTTTCTCGAGAAAGGTGTCCTGGTGCGGGAGGGGAAGTCGTTAGGGCTCTAGCCGGAGAAATTAGACCACCAGGCACAACCGTAAGTTAAGCTTCCAGCTTGACACTTCCGGTGCGTTTTGCACCACAGAACATCGAAAAGAAATGCTGCCTAGTACGCACATTCCCGGGCTGCCTCGGCAAAGGTCTTGAGATTCTCGGCAGGGGTTTCAAAGAAATGGTCCGAGGTGGACATGATGTAGCCGCCGTCGCGTCCGAACCCGTGAAACAGCCTGCGGACCTCCTTGCGAATCTCCTTTTTGGTACCTTTCGTTAACACATGAAACTGATCCATACCACCGATCATTGCGAGCCTCCCGGAAAAGACTTTGCGCACCTTGTCGGGTTCTGTGATATTTCCACCAGGGCCTGGCGGGGTGAGCGTCTCGGACGCATCTGTCTCGTTCTCAACGATTAGTTCGAGGATGTGTTTCATACCACCACATGTGTGGTAGGTGCTGATATGGCCAATCGCATGGAGGGCTCGATGAATCTCTCGGTCGTACGGCAGACAAAACTCGCGATGCATTTTTGGAGAAATCAACGTGTCGCTACTGGCGCCACCGCCTGTTTCGATCAGGTCAAACTTCGTCCCCTGGAGAGACTCTTCGATGAATCGGAGCTTCTTCTTAAGCAGGATCTCCATGAAACGGTGGACCCAGTCAGGGTTGTCAATGGCCTCTAAGATCAGTTGATTGACGTCCATCAAACAACAGGCGTGTTGCCAGCATCCAGCCTGATCACCCCACACGAAACCCCGCAGGATTCCTGCATCACCCACCTGATCATACGCTTCCCGTATCCTGCCTTTGTCCAGAGCGGCTACAGGCATGTACTGGTCGATCAGGTCCAGGTCGTTGTGTCTCTTGACCATGTACTCGGTGATCCACGTGGTGGTGAGATCCCCCCCGGTCTTGTACGTGAGTTCACCATCCGGGGTGATAATCGTGTGGTTCAGTACCTTGTTGAGGGGATCGGCACAGATGACATCTATTTCCTCTCGCCAATTCGGCGTTTGAACGATGTACTGCTCAGCGTTCGGGATCCAGAACTGGCCCATGGCCTCGAAGTACTGAATAGACGCATCCAGACCGGTCTGCTGAAAGGCCGTCAAAGCGTCCACGCCGCCCATGTGCTTGTCCAGATGATACTGTTGCCACTGATGAATCGTGACGGGGACCCGGTCGGGCTTTTCTCTGTTTAGAGCACATAGCATTCTCTCTTTGGAGGTCATCGTTTCTAGTCTCCTTCCTTCGCAAAGCCTGATGATGCCCATCCTAATCCAGATGGTAAACCTCTTCCATGGGCGCCCACCACTCTCCTGCCTCCCGGTCAGGAAGCGGCGTTTGACAAGGATCGGTCTCCTTCCACCACTTCTGGGTGATAGGGTCGGCAGCCATTCTTTCCATGTCCCCACCGAAGTCATCGCCCGTATACTCAAAGTAACTGAAGAGGTAGTAGTCCCCATCCGGCATACGTCGTACGGAAATCGAGTAGTTGCGGATGTTGCATTCCTTGAGCTTGCGATTCACTTCAGGCCAGGGGTTGGCATGTAGTTCCTTATAGTCCTCGAGCATTTCTTTCTTTACGCCGATGACAGAGCCATAGCGCTTTACCTGGACACTTTCGCATCCAGCGGCAAAAAAACAGGCCAGGGTTACGGTCAGTACGATCGAGTTTTTGCTCATGGCAGCCTCCTTCCTTCTGACGGTGTGTGGGTTTAATAGTGCAAGGAGTCAGGCGAAAATGTAGTACAGAACAACCATCACGGCAAATAGCAGCACTGAAAGAAACTTGTAGTTCCCCAGCCCTCTCCATCCGGGTGACTGCAGGGCTTCCAACGGACTTGACCAGACCAGCTTTTCACTGGCGGGAGTGTGCTGATGCGCAACCAGGAGCGAAGCGAATCCCTGGATCAAAACGCAGATTACAAACAAATAGAATGTCGCCATCATCGGTGGCATGTCCCAGCCACTCTCCTCTTTGAACCAGTCCAGCAGGAACACAATCAGGCCCAGAGCCGAGCCAAGGTAAAGGGTCAGTTGCGCCCCGAAACCGGATGCCCGTCGCCAGAAGACACCCAGCAAGAAAACAGCGGTGATCGGCGGCGCGATGTAACAGATCAAGGCAATGATTCCCTGATAGATGCTCTCGTAACGCCCGACAAAGGGTGACCAGATGATGGCTGCAACCATTGCACCGAAGGTCACGACACGACCGATTAAGACGAGCTTGTGATCACTCGTCTGCGGGCGCCAGCGCCGATAGATGTCGTAACTAAACAGGGTGGCAATTGAGTTTAAGGCTCCCGAAACGGTACCCATCAGCGCTGCTAACAGGGCCGCAGCGACAACGCCCTTCAGTCCAACCGGCAGCAGGTGGTGAATCATGAAGGCGTAAGTGTTCGCCGTATCGTTCAGTTCGTCTGGTAACCTGCCCTGCAAAACAAGCACGTAGCAGATCAGTCCCGGCAGCACGAAGAGGAACACCGGGAGGATCTTGAGAAATCCGGCAAACAGAGGTCCTAGACGGGCGTGGTCTTCGTCCTTTGCCCCCAGCACCCGCTGCACGATCGTTTGGTCAGCGCACCAGTACCAGATGCCGATGACTGGATATCCCAGGAAGACGGCGTACCATGGCAGGTTCGACGAATCATCGGCCGAACGGAGTACCGTCAGCTTGACCATTTCTCCATGAGCCTGCAGCGTCTCTGTAATCCCGGCAAAGCCGCCAACCTGCGAGTAGGAAACTGCGGTTATGAGCACCGCACCCAGCAACAGAATCACCGTCTGGATCGACTCCGTCACGACCACTGCCATCAATCCGCCAACAATCGTATACAGCCCGGTCAGCACCGCTATGGAAATGATGCTCACGTACAGGTCGATTCCAAACATCCCTCGTAATACGACAGCGCCCGTGTAGAGGGAAAAACCGATGTGAATGAAAACGGCTGCGATTATTGAGAGCACTGCCAGCCAATCCCGGCAGGGCCGGTTGTAACGCATTTCGAGAAAATCGGGAAGGGTCGCTACACGTGAACGGATGTAGAACGGTGCGAAGAACAGAGCTGTAATGATCAACGTAAAGGGTGCCATCCATTCGAAATTGCCGTAGGCTAACCCATTGACATAGCCCTCCTGTGCAAAGCTGACGAGGTGAATCGTAGAGATGTTCGTGGAAAAAAGGGCCAGCCCAATAATCGGCCAGGTTAAGGTGCCGCCGGCAAGGAAATAATCTTTACTTTCGCGGCTGCGACGACGCTTCCGGAGGCCAACCCAACAGCCGAGACCGACGATGCTGAGCAAGTAGATGACAATGACGATTATGTCCAAAGTGTCGATAGCTAATCTCAAGATTCCATCCCAGGTTTTGGCGTCTTGCATCATACCTTAGGTCAAGCTCGAAACAGAGAACAGGGACGATTCATGAAGCCACCACCAACGCAAGAGCACCAGGACTCCTGACCTTGGAGTGCGGAAGCCTGAGCTTCCGCTTTGGTCAGTTGTACCTTCAGGTTCCTGGAAGAAAAGCGGCAGCTAGGGCTTCCGCACTCCAAAGTTGGAGCCTCAGCTCCCTAGTGCCCTTGGTGGTTGAAGTTAAACTCAACGTCGAAAATCTTGGCGAGTGCCGACGGGGTAGAATGAATCCACGAACTCAAGGGTGGAGACCGGACTAACGATGTGTCGTCGTCGACAGAAACTGCAGATTGGCGGGGTTGTCCAGGGCGTTGGATTTCGTCCCTTTGTCTACAGGCTGGCGCAGGAGTGCGGAATCTCGGGCTTTGTTCGGAACAGTAGTGATGGTGTGACGGTAGAAGCCGAGGGTCAAATCCAGAACCTCGAGGCGTTTCGACGCCGTGTTTGCGAGGAGGCCCCACCCCTTGCCCAGATTTCCTCGCTGGAGTCAGCTTGGATCCAAACCACCGGAGACAATCAGTTCTTGATTCGAGCCAGCCGGCGGCATTCTTTCTCTTCTACTTCGATACCACCCGATGTTGCGGTATGCGATGATTGCCTCAGGGAGCTGTTCGATTCCCAGGATCGTCGATTCAACTATCCTTTCATCAACTGTACAAACTGTGGTCCACGGTTCACCATCGTCCGTGGGATTCCCTACGACCGACCCGAAACCTCCATGAGCGAGTTCACGCTTTGTGAAGAGTGCGCCAGGGAGTACCACACTCCGGAGAATCGACGGTTTCATGCCCAACCTAATGCCTGTCCGAGGTGTGGCCCTCAGGTGAGACTGCACGGTTCAGCGGGAGATGATCTCGCGAGTGAGAATCCGATAGGCGATGCGATTCAAGTACTCCGGGAGGGACAAATCCTGGCTCTGCGGGGAATCGGAGGATTCCATCTGGTGGTGGATGCGACGAACGACACGGCAGTTTGTAGACTGCGCTTGCGAAAGGGCAGGGAGGAGAGACCTCTCGCGCTGATGGCTCCGGATCTGGAAACCGTTGGCAAGTTCTGTCACGTCTCAACAGAAGAGGCTTTGCAGCGTTCGAGTCCAGCCAGGCCGATCGTCCTTTTGCGGGTTCACACTCGTGATGGCATCGGACCCTCGGTTGCGCCTGACAACCCCTGTCTGGGTTTCATGCTGCCCTATTCTCCACTGCACCATTTGATCCTGCGGAACAATTTTGAAGCCCTGGTGATGACCAGTGGAAACTATACGGAAGAGCCGATCGCAACAGGGAATGACGAGGCCCTCGAGCGCCTGTCTCCTATTGCGGATTACTTCCTACTGCACAATCGAGAGATCCTCCAGCGGTGTGACGACTCAGTGGTCCGGGTCGTCGGCGGTGAGCCGAGGATCATTCGACGGGCTCGGGGCTTTGTCCCATCGCCGATAAATCTGGGAGAACCCACTCGGCAAGTGGTCCTTGCGTGCGGTGCTGAGTTGAAGAACACAGTTGGATTCTCGAGGGGGAAGGATGTGTTCTTGAGCCAACACATCGGAGATCTTGACAGTCCCAAAGCGCTGGAGTTCTTTGAGGACTCAATTGCACATCTTTCCAAGATCTTAGAGATCAAGCCGGACCTGATCGCGCATGATCTGCATCCGGAGTATCTCTCCACGAAGTGGGCAACGGCACAGAACAATCTTCCCAGAGTCGGTGTCCAGCACCATCACGCCCATCTTGCCTCGCTGCTGGCAGACAATCACACTCTGGAACCCGCCATCGGAATCATTCTCGACGGAACCGGCTACGGTGAAGACGGAACGATCTGGGGAGGGGAGGTATTGGTGGGAGATGCTTCAGGCTTTCAACGGTATGCGTGGCTGGAACCTATACCGCTTCCTGGCGGGGAGGCAGCAATTCGACAACCATGGAGGACGGCTCTGTCAGCTTTGTACGCTGCTTACGCAGATGATCTTGAGCAATTGGACTTTCCCCTTTTGAAATCCATACCAGATAAGCAGGTCGAAGTTGTCTTGAAAATGGTTAAACAAGGTCTGAATTGCCCTCTCACTTCGAGTTGTGGGCGACTCTTTGATGCAGTCTCGGCTCTTCTCGGAATACGACGGCAGGTCAATTATGAGGCTCAGGCTGCAATTGAACTCGAGCATGCTGTCGATGAAACAGAGAAAGGGCTTTATCAGGATGCGATTGGTGAACTCCGACCATCGGGGGGATTGAGTTCGTCGGCGCTGATCCGAGCTATCTGTGAGGACATTCAGCAGAACACTCCGGTCTCCACCGTGGCTGCGAGATTCCATTGGACGCTGGCTGAGTTTTTCATACAGGCATCGATGGCAGCAAGAGATTCCTGTGACCTGAATCGAGTCGGGTTGAGCGGCGGTGTTTTCCAGAATGCTGTATTCTTCTCCTATTGTCTGCAGCGACTTCGAGAAGAGGGTTTTGAGGTGTTAACACACTCTAGAGTGCCAACCAATGATGGCGGAATTGCTCTCGGCCAGATTGTCGTAGCAGACGCGTTGCTCCGAAATCATATGACCGAGCCAGAGGAGGGAGAGATCGAATGTGTTTAGCGGTTCCGGGAAGAATCCTGGAAGTCTACCAGGAAGAAGGCTTGAGGATGGGCCGTATTGACTTTGCAGGTACTGTGAACCGGGCCTGTCTCGATTTTGTTCCCGAGGCCGGGGAGGGTCAATACGTTATCGTCCATGCCGGTTTTGCCATCAGTATGCTGAATGAAAAAGAAGCGCAGGAATCGTTGCAGGCTTTGCGGGAATTCGCAGAAACGCAGGAAGGCGAACATCAACCCGCAGCGAACCCGGCAACACTGCAGGATAGTTGACCGGAAAGGGTTTAAGTTAAGTTTTGAGATACCTGTCGGAATATCGAGATCCGGATCTGGCACGTTCCCTTCTGAGACAGATTCGTCAGACGGTGACGCGCCCCTGGGTCATCATGGAAGTCTGTGGAGGCCAAACTCACTCTATTGTCAAGAACGGTATCGATCGACTACTTCCGTCTGAGATCGAACTGGTTCATGGCCCCGGGTGTCCTGTATGTGTGACGTCACTCGAACTCTTGGATAAGGCCATTGCCATAGCGTCTCGGCCTGATGTGATTTTCGCCTCCTTTGGCGACATGCTGCGTGTACCCGGATCCGAAAAGGATCTCTTTATGGTGAAGTCGGAAGGTGGAGATGTCCGCATCGTCTATTCCCCTCTCGACGCGGTCCAACTTGCGAAGGAAAACCCGGACAAGAAAGTTGTGTTCTTCGCCGTGGGGTTTGAGACAACGGCGCCCAGTAATGCAATGGCGGTCCGGCAGGCGAGTCGCGGAGGGCTTTCCAACTTTTCGGTGCTGGTTTCCCATGTACTGGTACCCCCCGCAATGAAAGCGCTTTTGAACTCGCCCCAGAATCGAGTCCAGGGCTATCTAGCGGCCGGTCATGTCTGTGCCGTTATGGGTTGGGAGGAGTATGAGCCAATTGCCAGACAACACAAGGTGCCGATCGTCGTAACCGGGTTTGAGCCGGTTGACATCTTACTGGGCATTTTGATGACGGTTCGTCAGTTGGAGCGCGGCGAAGCAAAAGTGGAGAATCATTATTTGCGAGCGGTCAGTCGCGAGGGTAACCGACCTGCTCAGGAACTCATCGAAAAGATATTCGAGGTTACCGACAGGAACTGGCGAGGCATCGGTGTCATCGAATCCAGTGGATTTCGACTGCGTCCTGAGTTTGCTCAACATGACGCCGAACAGGTATTTGACTTGACGGATATGAAGGTTTCCGAACCGTCGTCCTGCATCAGCGGGCTGGTGTTACAGGGACTGAAGAAGCCACACGAGTGCCCCGTATTTGCCGAAGAGTGTACGCCTCAAACGCCCCTCGGAGCGACGATGGTCTCCTCAGAAGGGGCTTGTGCGGCGTATTACTCGTATGGGCGTGCCGACCTGTTGTCGGGTGCTCGATCTAACCAGGATGACCCAGAATGAAGGATGGAAATCCTCTTGAGAATTTCGCCCAGTGTTCACTCCCGCTGACCAGGCATTCCAGGGTTCAGTTGGCGCACGGAAGCGGGGGCCGGATGATGAACGAACTGATAAGGAACCTCTTCCTGGAGGCGTTTGACAATCCGACACTGAACCAGATGGAGGATTGTGCGACTCTCGTAGTCGAAGGAAAGCGCCTTACCTTCAGTACCGACTCTTACGTCGTTGATCCTATCTTCTTTCCCGGGGGCAATATCGGAGAGCTTGCAGTAAACGGAACTGTCAATGATCTGTCCATGGCTGGAGCGCGGCCGCTTTGCCTCAGTGTGGGTTTCATCCTGGAAGAAGGTTTTCCCATGCAGGAGCTGAACATCATCGTCGACTCCATGCAAGCAGCTGCGCGGCAGGCTGGAGTCGCGATCGTTACGGGCGACACCAAGGTGGTTGACAAAGGCAAGGCCGACAAGATCTTTATAAACACATCGGGTGTTGGCGTGATTGAACACGAGTTCGTCATCTCGCCGGAGCGGATAGAGACCGGTGATTGTGTTCTGGTAAGCGGCACGATTGGCGATCACGGAATCGCGGTGCTCTCTCAGCGGGAAGGGTTGTCGTTTGAGAGCCCGATTGAGAGCGATACCGCAGCTCTGAATGGGCTGGTAAGTGCAATCGTCGAAACTGCAGGAGACAGAGTGCGGGCCCTGCGCGATCCGACGCGAGGCGGACTGGCAGCAACGCTGAACGAGTTTGCTGAGCAGGCCGGTGTCTCCATTGAGATTGATGAGAGCAGCGTACCAGTTCAACCTGCTGTCGTGGGTGCTTGTGAATTGCTCGGACTGGACCCTCTTTATGTGGCAAATGAAGGTAAGCTGACAGCAGTCGTTGCTCCGGAGATCGCTGATTCTGTGCTCCAGCGGATGCGGGAACATCCGTTGGGGCGGAATGCGGCTCTGATCGGCGAGGTAACTTCCAGCCGCCGGACGTTCGTGTCGATGCGAACGCGTATCGGAGGTGTGAGGATAGTGGATCTACCGGTTGGGGAGCAGTTACCGAGAATCTGCTAGACCCATGGGCATATCCAAAGATTTTCCGCCTTTTTCCAAACAAACGCGCAGCCAGGCGTCACTGTGACCCTCTAGACTTACATCATCAATAGCGAGAAAGGAGAAAGAAAAGATGGTAGCAAGATTCAAATCAATTCAGGCATGGTTGTCGGACCAACTTAGATCTGACGAACAGGGTGTAACCATTGTTGAGTACGCCATTATGCTGGT
>JAUVSF010000017.1 GCA_030597245.1 Acidobacteriota bacterium | reverse complement strand
GCCTTGCGGGACGGCATGAGTCTCGCAGATTCGACGTTGTCAACGTCATGGACCCGGTGAAGCATCCGGAGCCTGTCTTGTCCGCTCGTCCTTTTCCGTTAGGCTCCCAAGCTCACCATCGGCGTTTCTGTCGAGTTCGGGGTGAATTCGACTTGGCACCTTTCCCTCACAACCGTTTTTCAACAACTTACAGCCATTTCCTGGGGTAAACTCCTTTGCTCACCTCTGGCAAGCCGCTCTGCGACTGCGTTTCCCCACAGCGCGATTGGCTCCTAATGAATGGCGAACTGCTTTGGCGGGTCGAGCGAGGAGAAAGTGCCGTAGGTGGAGTAGAATTTGCTGCTGCAGGCGCTTGGTGAGGAATGGTGGCTCAGCGGGCGGCCACTAGAGTGGCGCGCCCTTCTCACGCGGAAAGGAGTCCAGAGTGTTAGATTTCGTTTACTCCGAGACACTCCATGAGGGGGCGCTCGGCCCCCCACAACCGCATCAATAGTGCACTCAGGGCATTCGTAAATAAAGGGTCAGCTGAGACCGGTCGCACCTGCCATCAGGAAGGATGAGACACCCGAGAAGAGTGTTGAAAGTGCAGTCTGAATAGCTGGGTTCGCGATAATCACCACAACGGCGACCAGGACGAGCATGATTGCATACTCGACAATCGTTACACCCTTTTCGTCGGAATTGAGTTTGGCAGACAACCACGTCTGAGCTGATTTAATTTTTTCTAACATCTTTCTGTCTCCTTTCTCACTGTTGAGACTGCCATTCTAGGAAGAAGGGAAGTCACTTGCCAACGCCTTTCTTTGGAAAATGGCGGAAAATCTTTGGATATGACTGGGAAAGCTGAAAATGGACTCACCACCAAGACACCAGGGTCACCAAGAATCACCAAGAAACATCGATAGCTTGCTTTCTTGGTGTCGCTGGTGCCTTGATGGTTGCATTTACCCGGGCTTCAGCTCAGTTCGGGTGCGACAGCTCCGTACTCCCTGGTCAGATTCGCGTCTTCCCGGATCTCATCGCTGAACTTTGGATACATTCCAACGATCACAGCGTCAGTCGGTTTGAGGTTTTGAAAAGCGAAAGAAAAGGCTTCCTTCACACCACCCCGGTCCATTGGAGCGCGGCCGCCAGCCAGGATTTTGAATCCGAGGCACGGCTTGTCGATCTGTTTTGCCAAGTTCGTCATCGTTGTGGCATCTTGAGCATAGAACGCTTTACCGACGGTCTTCTGCTCTGCAAGTTGCTCCGGGTGATCGTTGTAGCGAGTCACATAGTAGAAGCAGGTCATAAAGAAGTCATTCTCCCAACCTTCATCCGCTATGCGCTTTATGTTGTCCGGGTTGTGTGCCGAGACTCCTGCCAGTACCCCGAGATCATGAGCTTGCTTCACATAATCATGGACCAGGTTAGCCTTGCCTTCCCGAAACAGTTTGTCTGTAACGCCCCCATGGTGGGACAGTGCTATAGGGAAGGTCTGGGCTACTACATCCTTAGGGGTCCCGTGTCGCGAGCCGTCTGAGTGCAGGCAAATGAACTGCATTTTCGAGCCGGACTCCCGAACGGTTCTCAGGACCTTAACCATGTCCGCGGTCGGATCAAATTGGTGCGTATTGATACCTTCGGTCTCACACTTAAGAAGGAACTCTGCAGTTCGGTCCACGGTGAAGTACTCCCGCATATGCCGATCCATGTTCCTTCCCAAATAGGAGTATCCGCCGATGGGATTCCATCCAGCGATGAGCCTTGTAACCGGGTGTTGACCGAGAAAAATGGTCGGGAGCAGCGGTTGTCGGGGCGAGTCCCCGCTCTTTTCAGATCGAAAGCCGGCAGTCGCGAAGCTGGTGGCGGCTGCAGTTGCGGAGATTCCGATTAGGAACTGTCGACGTCCTGTGCGACTCTTAAGGGCCATATCACACCTCCTGTGCCTTAATGCACTGTCTTTCGATAGCGTAACAGACTGCAAGACACAGAGTAAACCATTTGGAATGAACTGATTCATGGTGCTCTTGGTGGTGTCTCCCACGGTTACAGCAACCTCACGGAGACGGTTTATCAGTTTCCAGAGATGCGCGGGAGCTAAAGCACCCGCCTCCGCATGATCCGCAAACCAACCGGTTCAGCACGCATGCGGAGGCCCGACCTTTCCTCGTGACGGCGTAGCTCGGAGAGCGAAGCCGCAAGGTCGGGCATATGACGTTAACCGCTGACCGGTTCCACGACTGATTCAAACCCGCTCCCCCAGAGACGCAACGGACAACGCGGAAACCGCGGTGACAGATTCCGCTCAGCCTGACTGGTGAAGACCAGCCTTGGTGGTGAATCTTGGCATTGTCGCGGCAGTTTCGTTGGTAGAATGTCGATCAGACTTTGTCCCAAGGCGGGGGTTTTCATTGAAAGAACAGAAGCAGGCAGCGCTGACTGGAACCGTGAATTTCTACGATGCTCACCTCTTTATCTCTACTCCGAATGGCGATTGGCCGGCACGGATCGAGGAGGGGGAAGGATACGTGCCTTTACTTGCTCAGTGGTTATACAGGAGTTCTCGGGAGGCTGGGCTCAGGGTCAAGCTGACCGCATTCCACGATCCGGATCAAGGCCGGCGTCCACGGATTCTCTCCTTCCCGGAACGAACTGAATACCGAGTGGAGGTCGAGCGCCTTGACGCATGGGTTGAGGAGTTCTTTGGCGCCCCGGCCGACTCGCCTTGCTTTTCTCCAACTCAGGTTCGTGGAAACTGGGTTTTCGTCTGTGTTCACGGAACCAGGGATGAGCGGTGCGGAGCGTGTGGCCCCCCGCTGGTTGAAGCGTTTCGAACTGCGTTCCGTAAAACTAGAGATTCCGAGCAAACCTTCGTTTACCCATGCAGTCATGTAGGCGGGCATATTTTCGCGGGCAATGTCCTCATCTATCCGGGTGGTGATTGGTATGGTCATGTTACACCCGAAGTCGTTCCAGAGTTGGTGGACCGGCATCTTGGTCGAGGAGAGATTCTGTGGGAATACTGGCGGGGTCGCGCCGGGCTGACTCCTAAGGAACAGCACGCGCTTAGAGGTTCAATACGAACTGGGCGTTGAGTGAGGAGCTCGTTGTTCGAAAACTTCTTTCCGGATTGTGTCACCTGAATTACAGGACTTCGACAACAATTGGATATGACGACTTGGGGCATGGGCTTCCGCCCTGCGCTCCGCGAATAATCCGGATTCCTTGCGAGTCCGACGGCCTGGGGTCTCGCTTTGCTCCACCCCAGGCTATTATTCACCGCGCTGTCACAGTCGATTCTACTGTTCGGGCCGGGCGGGCGGGGGCGGGATCAGACCCACTCCACGGAAAGCCGGCAAGATCCTTGCGATGAACCGAACTCTCTCCAGCTTGGCAATCTGATCTCCAAGCAGAGAATCCTCAATTGCAGCTCCCCAATCGGATCGGATTACGGCTATTTCGAGTTCAAGATTGCGGATATCGACGATCAGTTGTCCGATCTGACCCGGAGGTGGATTCTCGTCCTTCATTAGTTCGCGCAATTCCTGCCTAAGCGCATGCATTTCCTGATGGAGTAATAGGAGATCAGCATAAGATTCCTCTATCATAGGCCGTATGGAATCCATTTGCTCCTCAGTCAAATTGAAAAACTCCTTTATCAAATGAAGGGCTCGGAGTACTCTATTGACTTCACTAATACCTTCCTGTTCGGGGTCGGCCGGCTCACTACCTGTTGGGCCTTGCGGTACCTGGGCATTAGGACCCGCGGGTGGCCCCGCAGGAGGGTAAGCCATCGTCAAGGTTCCAGAGAGCAGCAGTATGCCGCTGGTAATTAGAAGTAGATTCGTCACTTTCATTGTTTTTCCTTTCTTGAGGTTATGACCCTTGCTAAGGGGTTTCCGTACCGGGGCGACGGTTTCGGCGAACTCGCTCGCCGGCCCGCGCTTTCAGCTGTTCCAGTTTCTTCAGTTGTTCATCGTTCAGTACACTGCGAATCCGGACCCCCACAATCAACTGCGTCCGCTTGATATTTCGTTCGAGGTCGAGGACCGTGTCGAACTGAGCAAGCAATTCGGTTTCATCGAGGTCTCGTTTCTCCAGGAGTCGCTTCAGACGCTGCGCTTCGTTCTGAACATCCCAGCGCATCGCAGTGAACTCAGACTGAGCTTGCTGGATCTCGTTGACTATGTAGTCCCTCTGTTCCTTGGTGAGTTCGAGCTCCTGCTGGTTTCTCATCACCAACTCGGGTGGAAAGAAATACTGTTGGAGACTGCCTAGTTGTGACCTCTGTCCCAGGGCCCAACCTGTCTGGACCAGGCCCATCAATAGAATTAGAACTATGTGGCTCTTTTTCATGGTTTCTCTCCGGAACAGGGGCTGTTCCAAGAACCCCGTCCCGCTCCTTTCACTAGTCGAGTTGGGGAGTCATTCTCTCCTCTGCCCAGGCTGGTACATCCAACTCAAGCGTTGGGATCATTTCGAGTCCCGTGCTGTCTGAATAGCCCAGCAAGAAGTCTGTTGGTGACTCCCATTCCATAATGTCCAGGCTCGCCTGAATCGTCTCTGGCTCGGCCTGTCGATCAAGATAAAGCACCAGCGGGATTCCAATCACGAGGAGCAATGATGCTGCAATCGCCAGTCGAGATTGCTGAAGCAGAACATGGCCTATCCAGGTCTGGCCCAGCCAGGTTCTCCCTGGTTTCGCTCTCAGAGCAAGGATGGTATCGAACGTGGGAGTGGATTCTTCATCCCGCAGGCGCTGTTGCTTAAACAGTTTCCGAATTGTCTCGTCTCTGTGTTCACTATTCATTTTCGAATCCTGCCTTTTCGATCTCGACGCGCAGCCGCTCTTTACCGCGGTGATAGTGGGTTCGCGCGGATCCCAGCGACACACCCATGACGCTTGCCGCTTCCTCGATAGTCATTTCGTGGTAGAACACGAGTGGAAGCACCTCACGTTGTCTAGGAGCGATGTGCGACAGGAGTTCAACAAACCGCTGTCGAAGTTCGACTCTGCGCAGGCTTTCATCTGGCTGGACTTGGGTTTGCTGTTTCTGCCCAAGTATTCCTTTGACCGCGTTGATTCGCTGGAGAAGCCGATAGCGTTGTCTGGAAGCCATGTTCCGAATCACAGCAAACAACCAGGTGTTGAAGGCTGAACGGCCGCTGAAACTTGCTCTTCCTTCAAGGATCTGAAGATAGGTATCATGTAGCACTTCTTCGGCCATATCTTTGTCACCTCTGCAGCAAAAAACGGCCCATCCCCAGGCTGCGGCATGGTTCTCCTTGATTCGGGTCCGTAGCTCTGCTTGGTTCATCTTGCGCGTGAGCAGTTTCTTTCACTTTTCATCGGATTAGTGCCTGCGTAGCTCTTTCTATATGACAAGAGGTCCAGAAAAGGAAGTCGAATGGTCTTGAGGTCTTGGGTCTTGAGGTCTCGGGGCCTAAAGAAAGTGCGAAGTGCGAGCGACGAATTTCGAACGGTAACCGATGACCGATCACCGATCACCACCCACTACATACTACTTACTGCTTACTACTTACTTCCCATCCGGCATCCGGCTTCTGGCATCTTCCTCCCGGGGATTGAAGATAACCTGCCTGTGACATACCCTTCTTAGTTCAGTTGAAGAGATGAAACGGCGATTATCCAGGGACCACATTTCGATAGTGCTTTGCATCTTGGGCTACTTGTCCTCGGGACTGTATGCTAAAGACGAGCCCCCTCCCATCATCTCAGATCGCCCCACCGCCGCCGCTTCGAGCTACACAGTCCCCTTTGATACTCTCCAGCTGGAATTCGGTGGCCAGTATTCGCACGGAGAGGCAAAAACCGGGGAGTCTATGACAAAGACCAAAGGGTTTACGACTCCTCTGTTACTCAGATATGGCCCTTTCGAGAATCTTGAATTGAGAGTGGCGACAGACGGCTTCTCCTGGCAGAATGAGCGGACCCTTGGGTTTGACGACAGCCTCAATAGTCTGTCGACGACCGGTTTCGCTAACCCATCCCTGGGTTTCAAGTGGCAGATCAACGATCCTGAGGAGGATTCGTATCAGCCCTCGTACGGTTTCCTGTTCGATTGGAGCCTTCCCATTGGGTCGGATGCCTTCAGCCCGGAGAAATCGGAAATTGAGCTGACCGGGCTTTTGGATATTCCGTTGCCCAGCGGTTTTGGCCTGACTGTCAATGGCGCTGTCGCATGGCCTTTTGACAGTGATACAGAAAGTCGGTTCACCCAGGGCTTTGGGGCAGTTTTGCTTTCGAATAGCTTAACTGACCGAACCGGAGTATTCGTTGAGGTTTACATGGATAGCCCCACGAGCGACGGAGGCAACGAACAGATCTTCATGGATGCTGGTGCAACCTATCTCGTTGCGCCCGGGTATCAAATTGACTTTGCCGTGTTCAAAGGTCTGGGGCGGGTTTCTTCAGACTGGGCGGTGACGAGTGGGCTGACCTTCTACATCCTCGATGGAACCTAGGGGAAAGTTCGAAGTTCGAAGTTCGAAGTTCGAACTTAACCCGGTGTTCCTGATGGCTTGGATCATTCGGGTTGGCGTTCCAGATGCCCTGGGGCTAAACTTGGCTCAATGATGCGAGGGATGATAAAGGTGTCAACCGTCTTCTGTTCGTTTCTTCTGGCTCTAATGCTTCAGACTTGGTTTTCAGAGAACCTGGCTCAGGGTTCCGAATCTGAAGCTCAGACGCCGATAGAAGCCTTCCAGCAAAAGCGATTCGGGATGTTTATTCACTGGGGACCTGTCAGTTTGAGAGGAACTGAGATCGGCTGGTCGCGGGGCAGGGAGGTCCCGGTTGAGGAGTACGATCGTCTGTACACCCAATTCAACCCGACGGAGTTTGACGCAGAGGAATGGGTACGACTGGCAAATGAGGCCGGCATGAAGTATCTCGTGATTACCTCGAGACACCATGACGGCTTTTCCCTCTGGGACACGAAGTTCAGTGACTACAAGATCACGCGAACTCCTTTTGGGCGTGATGTGATGCGTGAATTGAGGGACGCTTGTTTGAAGTATGGAATTGAATTCAGCGTCTACTATTCCCTTTGCGACTGGTACCATCCCGATTACCCGTTGGGGAGCCCCGGTGGCAAGACGGAGAAACCCCGATCCGACATGCCGCGCTATTACGAATTCGTGAAGAACCAGACACGGGAAATACTCAAGCTGTACGGTCCTTTGGGCGTCTTCTGGTTTGATGGAGAATGGGAGAATCCCTGGACCAGGGAATACGGGAACGAGTTGTATGCTTATCTGAAGAGAGTCCAGCCTGATCTGGTGATCAACAACCGGGTGAGTAAAGGGCGAAGGGGTATGGCAGGCACAACGGTGGATATCGATGAGAATGCGGGGGACTTCGACACTCCGGAGCAGAGGATTGGTACCTTTAATCGTGAGCGGCCGTGGGAGACTTGCATGACTCTTGGAAAACAGTGGGCCTGGAAACCAGGTGAGGAGCTCAAGTCTGCCCAGGAATCGCTTCAGACTCTGTTACGGGTTGCAGGAGGTGACGGAAACCTGCTTCTCAATGTGGGCCCGCGGCCGGACGGCCGGATTGACCCTGGACAAGCCGATGTCCTCCTTGAGATGGGAACCTGGATGGGTCGATACGGCGATTACATTTATGGTACTCGGGGAGGGCCCTTCAAACCGGGAAGATGGGGAGCATCCACTTGCAGGAACGATCGGATCTACCTTTTCGTGATGGATTGGCCTCGTTTCGGCGAACTCAGGCTTCCCCGGGTCCCGGTCGAGATAGTGAGCTATAACTCGCTCTCCCAGGCCGAAGTTACTCTGCGTCAGGACCTGACGGGTCTCTATCTCTCGCGTCAGGACAACCAGGTTAGAGAACCCGCAACTGTCGTGGAGTTGAGAGTGCCGGGTAGTGCATTTGACATCGAACCGATGGCGGTAGAGGAGGAATAGGGAGACTGGGGGCTGGGGAGTTGGGAGTTGGTAGTTGGGAGTTGGTAGTTATTCCGTGCCTCGTCATCGCACCATGTTAAATTCTGAGGGATTGTGTCGCCTTTGCTTGATTCTGTTAAAGAAATCCGATTTACGACTGTTTTGCTGGTCTCGATCATCGTGCTCGGGACTCTAATAGTCGTTTGGCTGCTGATCCCGGACTTGTCCTCTGGCCCGACTCCCGTGAACATTCAGCGTCAGCCGGCATCAGTCTCCCCGAAGCCTGGAGATGCTGCTGATAGTGCCGACCTCGGTGCAGCCCCGGAGATCGTAGTCGAGGTGGCTCCAGGCTCAGGCTCCGAATTCGAGGTTGTGATTTCGCCGGAAACGCCTGCCGCTACCGGGGAATCTGCTACAGGAACAACGTCAACGCTACAGGCTCAGCCTATGCCGGCCGAGCCAGTTCAGGCCAGGCCGGCCAAGGGCCGGTATATTCTTCAGGCCGGCGCTTTTGCCAGAGCTGGAGGGGCTGAGGGTCGTCTTGTCGAGGTGCGGAAGCTGGATTTGATGGCTCGCCTTGAACCGGGCTCTATCGATGGGAAAGAGTTGACTCGCGTTTTGGTAGGCCCGTTCGAAACACGTAAGCAGGCGGACGAGGTTCAGGCGAAGCTGACCGCGGCGAGAATAGACTCATTCATCCGTAAAGTCGAATAGCCTTGTGAACTTCGAGCTTTGTATTTGGCGCGTTGCCATTTGGGCAACACGCCCATTAGCCTTGGGGTAGCAAGTGAGTGAGCACAAGCCATACATTCCTTCTAATACGTCTCTAGCTGACTGGTCGTGGCGGGGCCTGGTACTGGGAATCATCTTCGGTGCTGTCATGGGGTCAGCCAATGCCTACCTGGGACTAAAGGTCGGCCTCACCATCAGCACTTCAATCCCTCTGGCTGTGATCATGGTAGCTGCCTTCGCCGTGCTGCGGCCTCTGATTGGAGAAAGCTCGATCCTCGATGTGAACATAGGGCAGACGGCAGGATCAGCGTCATCTTCTCTCGCCTCCGGGATTGTTTTCACTATTCCAGCTCTGTTTATGTGGGGACTTGCCCCTGTTCTCGGCCAAGGATACGTCCAGATAGCACTCCTTGCGCTCTGCGGGGGCGTTCTCGGCATTCTCTTCATGATTCCACTCCGTCCCTTTTTGATCGTGCGGGAGCACGAGAGTTTGCCCTATCCGGAAGGAACTGCTTCAGCCGCTGTTTTGGTAGCAGCCGACGAGGGGGGGACGCGAGCTCGACCGGTCTTTGTAGGACTTCTCCTGGGTGCCGTCTACAAAATGATCCTGTCTCTCGGTAAGTTCTGGCCCGAGACGGTGGACATAAAGATTCCGGTTCTCAAGAAAGGCATACTCGGAATCGAACCGACTCCAGCTCTCCTCGGAGTCGGCTACGTTCTCGGCTACCGGATTTCAGCCATCATGGTGGCAGGGGGGCTTCTATCGTGGCTGGGGTTGATTCCTTTGATTGCCATTTTTGGTGAGGCGTTGATCAGTCCTCTTTTCCCCGAACTTTTTCCGAATGGGAGTCCACCACAACTCATTTCTGAGATGACCGCCTACGACATCTGGGATCGATACATCAGGTATGTGGGGGCTGGGGCGGTAGCCACTGCTGGAATCATTGCAGTTTTGAAAGCTCTGCCTATCATGACCGCATCGGTGCGCGAGGGAGTACGTGGTCTGGCAACTCGAGGGCAATTGGTCACTGCAGGCCCGGTGCGAACTGTCAGAGATATGCCGATGACTGTTGTGTTGCTCGGCGTCGGGGGCGTCTTGTTGATCCTGTCGGTGGTCCCTGGGGTACTGGGTAGCGGGAACCAGTTGATGTTCCGCATTGTCGCCGCCGTCTGTATTGCCTTTTTTGCATTTCTTTTCGTTACCGTCTCATCGCGAATTGTGGGTCTCGTTGGAGTGACCTCGAACCCTACTTCGGGAATGGCGATTGTCACCCTGATCGGAGCCAGCCTGCTCTTCTATGCGCTTGGGTGGACCGATACTGTGGGAAAGATAACTGTCTTGATGGTGGGTACGGTTGTCTGTGTTGCCGCTTCGATGGCTGGTGACATTTCTCAGGATCTCAAGACAGGCTACATAATCGGTGCAACGCCGGCGCGGCAACAGTCTGCAGAAATTATTGGCGCGATCGTAAACGCCTGGGTGATTGCCGGAGTGGTCTTGCTGCTGGGAAGCCAGTATGGATTTGGGGGTATCGATTTCCCTGCTCCGCAAGCTACTTTGATGAAGACAGTCATTGACGGTGTGCTCAGTGCGAACCTGCCCTGGGCGCTCGTCTTGACGTGTGCTGCTTTTTCGATCATGGCCGAGCTTTTGGGAATTCCTTCCCTGGCATTTGCAGTTGGGATTTATCTCCCGCTTTCGACGATGACTCCCGTCTTTGCTGGTGGTTGTTTGAGGGCTTTGGTCGAAAGAAGAGCTTCAAGCAGCGGAGCTGGATCCGCGGCCGGATCCGAGAAGGGTGTTCTTTTTGCTTCGGGTCTTATCGCAGGAGAAGGGGTGCTGGGAATTGGAATCGCCGTATCGGCCATGATCGCCGGCCACAAGCCGGAAGGTTTCGGCATAGGCTTTACCGGTACAGCTGGATCCGTCATCGCTTTGGTAGCCTTCGGAATTCTCTGCTGGTTGCTTTACCGCTCCACCTTTGTCCGCAGAGGTTCTAGCTCAAACGGCTGATTGACTGATTCCGAGTTTCTTAGCATACTCGTTTCACTTCACGGAGATTGTGTATGAGAATGTTGGGATGGTTTCTTGGATTCCTAATCGTTTTCTCGCTCCCCGTAATAGGCATGGAATCCGGCTCTTCGAGTGAACAAGTGGAGCGAGGAAAGTACCTTGTGCACCATATGGCCAGATGCATCGAGTGCCACACTCCCCGTAATTCAAGGGGTGAGATGGATCGATCTCGTCTGCTTCGAGGAACTCCCATCCCAGTCAAGTCTCCTTTCGCCAACAAACAGTGGGCTTTCCGTGCACCTGCCATCGCCGGCCTTCCCGGCTGGAGTGAGAGGGCGGCCATACACCTCCTCACCATGGGGAAAAGGGAAAGTGGCTATAAGCCGCGAGCCCCAATGCCGGAATATCGAATGACTCATGAGGATGCTGCCGCTATTGTGTCGTATCTCAAGGCATTGGATTAGAGCCCCTGATTGCCCGGTCTTCCTTAGCGGGCTTTGCTTGAACTCAATCTTCCTCACGCCTAGACGCAAAAGGGTGCAAAGGGAAGGGCGGAGTCATCGGATTCCGGATATCCTTTGGCTTTAGGCTTGACAACTGGGGCAGCAACGGTCGGATAATCTTACCAGCCCGCAACTCCCAACTCCCAAGCCTTAGCTCCCCCTGACCAGCGTCACTTCTGTGATCTCAGGAGGGCAGTTAAGCCGGATTGGTACGGTGACTCCGATACCTCGGTTGGTGTAGAGCCAGGTGTTCTTCACCCGGTAAAGTCCCGAATCGTATTTCCGTCCCAAGGGTGGGCAGAACGGCGAACCGAATCCGGGAAAGCGAACCTGCCCACCGTGGCTGTGCCCCGATAACTGAAGTGCCACTCGTCCATCGGCAGCAAATCCATCTGCCAGGTCGGGTTCATGGGCAAGGAGAAAGACCGGAACGTCGGAAGGCCGTGAGGCCAAAGCCGCATTCAGATCGGGATGCCCTGCCCATCCGTCATCCACACCGGCAAGAAAGAAGTTTTCATTCTGATGGCTCAGCGTAAGTCCTTCATTAACCAGGATGTGGAGCCCTGATCTCCTAAAAGCCTCTTGCACCGTTGCTGCCCCCTGCCAAATGTCATGATTTCCAAAAACGGAGAAGATTCCATGTTTTGCATTGATCTTGGCCAGCGCGGGTGCCAGGTCAAAAACGGCTTCGACCTCTCTCAGGACGAAGTCGCCCAGGAGGACCACCAAATCGGCGTTGAATGAGGATGCTACGGAAACAACCTCTTCGATGAACTCGAGGGGAGTGTGTCGTGAAATGTGAAAATCACCCAACAGGACAATCCGAAAACCTTCCAAACCAGCCGGCAGTCCGTCGAGGGGGATTCGAACCGACTCGATGTCAAGCATTCGAGTCTCGAAGCGAGTTCCGTAAATACTTCCACCGAGTCCGGCAAGGCCGGCTCCAAGAGCGAGAGTCCCACCAGTCCTAAGGAAGCGGCGTCGGCTGATTTTCATGATCTCTCCCAGGATTATATCGTCAGCGAGTGATTCAGGTTGCTTTCCCGGAGTAGGCCAATCCTTCAGTCGATCAGTTGTCTTGTCTCTTCCAGCTTGTTTCGAACTTCGAATTTCGAGCTTCGAGCTTAGATCTGTGGGTCCAAAACGTGAAGATCGGATGGTAGACTGACTCGACCAAGGCATTGTCACGGAGGATTTCATGAAAACAAGATGTTCCTGGGTTGAACGAACTTGGCTGGGATTGGGATTAGTTCTCATCTTCTTCACGCCGTCTCTTGCGGGGATCCCTACTGATTTCATCCGAGAGCACTACACAAAGTATGAGTACCAGGTACCGATGCGTGATGGGGTTCGGCTGTTCACCCAGGTCTATGTTCCTAAAGACAAGACTCGGACTTATCCCTTCATTCTCAAACGCACTCCTTACGGGATTAAGCCTTACGGTCTAGACGAGTATGTGAGTGACCCTGGAGTTCAAAGCAGCCGATACTTTGAAGAGGGCTATATTGTGACCTATCAGGATGTGCGGGGGCGCTACATGTCGGAAGGGGAATTCCTGCATATCCGACCTTTCATTGAAGACAAGCGCGGCCCCCAGGACATTGATGAGACCACGGATACCTACGATACGGTCGACTGGCTGATCAAGAACATTCCAAACCACAACGGCAGAGTCGGGATCAGCGGCATCTCTTATCCTGGCTTTTATGCATCGATGGGAACCATCGCCGCACACCCTGCTGTCAAGGCCACTTCCCCCCAGGCGCCGGTTTCGAAATGGATGGCGGGCGACGACTGGTATCACAACGGAGCTTTCCTTTTGGCTCATGCGTTTGCCTGGTTGGTGCGAAACGGATATCCCCGCCCCGAGCCAACCGAGCAGGAGGGACGTGAGTTCGAGTATTGGACTCCGGATGGCTACGAGTTCTTCTTGGATACAGGGCCGCTTCCCGCCGTGAACGAGCGTTACATGAAGGGGCAGGTGCATTTCTGGAATCAATTGATGGCACACGGGTCGTGGGACGAGTACTGGGAAGCCCGTAACGTGCTCCCTCGTCTGAAGGATATTCGCCCTGCAGTTTTGGTGGTGGGAGGATGGTTTGACGCCGAGAATCTTTTTGGGGCATTGAGAACCTACGAGGCTATTGAAAAACAGAACCCGGAAACCCAGAACATGCTGGTGATGGGACCCTGGTCCCACGGACAGTGGAATCAGAATGAGGGGCATTGGTTGGGAGATATCGACTTTGGTTCCCGAACTTCGGAATTCTACACTGAGTTCGTCGAGTTGCCATTCTTCAACTTCCATTTGAAAAGGCAAGGTACTCTGGATCTTGCGGAGGCGATTGTATTTGAGACAGGGACGAATGTGTGGCGCTATCTCGATAGTTGGCCCCCAGCGCAGTTGAAAACGAGTAGACTGTATCTCCGTGATGGTGAGCGACTGTCGAAGGAGGCACCAGCAGGCTCAGAGGTAGAGTCCGACGAATACGTGAGTGATCCCGCGAGGCCGGTTCCCTATACAGGGAAGATCAATCACTGGTATGACGCTTCCTTTATGTTGGAGGATCAACGGTTTGCAGGCCGTCGACCTGACGTGTTGAGTTACTCGACGGCGGTCCTCGAAGAAGATGTCCGAGTGGCAGGGCCGCTGACTGTATCGTTTTACGTTTCAACATCTGGGACCGATTCAGACTGGGTTGTAAAACTTATCGACGTGTTTCCCTCTGACACCGCCAACCCGGTTTCAAACCCGAGGGAAGTCGAACTGGGGGGGTATCAGATGCTGGTGCGGGGAGACGTTCTCCGAGGCAAGTTCCGCCAGGGCCTGGGCGCGCCCGAGCCTTTTGTCCCTGGAGAGGTCACCAAAATCCTGTTTGACTTGCAGGATGTTTTCCACACTTTCAAGAAGAACCACCGGATCATGGTTCAGGTACAAAGCACCTGGTTTCCGATGATCGACCTCAACCCTCAGAAACTGATGGACATATACAAGGCCGTTCCTGAAGACTTTCAGAAAGCAGTTCAACGTGTGTTCCACTCTGCGGAGTTCTCGTCGTTTCTGGAGTTTGGTGTCGTGGAGAGTCCGTAATCGGTGAACGGTTATCGGTTATCGGTTATCGGTTACCACCAAGGGCACCAAGGGCACCAAGGGCACCCAGGACACCAAGCAATCCTGTGACCGACTCGTTAACCCCACTTACCACTAGTTTACCGATTACCGATTACCGTTTCCCCAGCCCCCAAGTTCGAATCTAGCTGGTTGTCATCCGCCTTTTGTGCTAGTTTGGTGGCAAGCAGTGATACTGGAAATCGCCTGTTGGGGCGACTTGCCAGGCGCGAAGGATCCATTAACTTTGTTAAAGGGTAGAGGTGCCTGAATATGTTAGATCTCCTCAAGAAAACATACTTGGTAGGACTGGGATTCGCGAGCCTGACTCGTGAGAAGGTCGAGGAAGCCGTTGACGAACTGGTGAAGAAAGGTGAGGTCGCTGAGAAGGATCGTAAGCAGGTCTTCGAGGACCTCATGGCCAGAGCGAGGGACGAACAGCAGAAGTTTTCGCAATCAGTTAAGGAGACCGTCCAGAAGGTCCTGAGAGAGGTTGGGGGTCCGGGCAAGCAAGCTTTTGAAGACCTGGTGAAGCGAGTGGAAGATCTCGAAGGCCACAGCCACTCTGCGGAGGAATCAGAGCCGGAGAATGATTCATCCTCTAAGAACTCTTAGAACCTATGGCCGTTTGAAGCGATATCGAGAAATCGCCTTAGTCCTTCTCAAGTATGGCTTCGACGACATCTCGTTTCGAATCCTTCCCGAAGCGTCCGTTTGGCGGGGCCTGAGGTTCAGGCGGCGCAAGAAGCGGTCCAATATCCCGACCCCAAGGCGCCTCAGGTTGGCTCTGACAGACTTGGGTCCCACCTTTGTGAAGCTTGGTCAGCTGTTGAGCACCCGGCCGGATATCCTTCCCGAAGAATACATTTCCGAGTTGGAACTGCTCCAGGATCGAGTCAAGCCGTTTTCCTATGAAGAGGTGCGCCTGATTTTCCTGGATGAGTTTGGGAAACAGCCGGAAGACCTGTTTGGTTCGATTGACTCGATCCCGCTGGCGTCGGCGTCGATTGCCCAGGTGCACAAGGCGGTTACCAGTTCTGGTGAGGTTGTAGCGGTCAAGGTCCAGCGGCCAGGGATCCAGAGTCGAATCGAAGCCGACTTGGCGATTCTCGACGAACTTGCAGGGCTGCTTGAGCGGCGTGTCCCAGAAATGCGGTGGTTTCGCCCAAGGGACATCCTCGCCCAGTTTGCAAATAGTATTCGCAGGGAACTCGACTTCATTGCTGAGGCGCAGGCAGTGGAGCGCTTCCGCTCGAATTTTGAAAACGATGAATCCAGGGTCATTCCCAGGGTCCACTGGGAAGTGTCGAGCAAACGAATCTTGACAACTGACTTCATCGATGGCGTCAAGATCAACGACCTCGAGGAACTGGATGCGAGGGGTTATGACCGTAAGGCAATTGCGCGGAACGGCGCACGTGCTGTGCTGAAGGAAGTCTTCGAACATCGCCTGTTTCATGCGGATCCCCATCCTGGAAATGTGTTCGTGCTCGATGGCAACGTGATTGGGACCGTTGATTTCGGAATCGTGGGGCGACTGGACGAAGAGACGGCGGAGTTCCTGGGTGGACTTCTGTCGGCTGTGGTGCATTGCGACGCGAACGGTGTAGCAAGGATACTGAAGCGAATGGAATTGCTCCCTGAAGACGTCGATGAGCCTTTGCTCAAGTTCGATATCCTCGAATTCATTGACCGCTATCACGGTCTGCCACTGGATCGAATTGACGCAGAACAACTTATTCAGGAGTTGCTCCGAACTCTGCGCCGCCATCGCATTATCTTGCCAGTGAATCTGGCCTTGGTGGGTCGAATGCTGGCGATTACTGCCGGGGTAGGCAGGAAGCTGGACCCCGGGTTTGACATCATCGCTGAGGCCAAACCCTTTGTTCAATCCTTCATCGTTAGTCGTTTTGACCCTCGACGGAAGGCACGGAACCTGATTGGATCGTTACAGGCATATCAAGCGATTCTAAGCGCCCTGCCTGCGGATCTCGAAGAGATCCTGGCCAAGGTAAAGAAGGGCAAAATGGTCGTTTCACTGCATCATGAGGGCCTTGCCCACCTCACTCTCGAGATGGACCGATCCTCGAACCGATTGACCTTCGGGTTGATCATTGCCGCTCTGATCGTGGGCTCCTCCTTCGTCTTGCAGCTGGACAAGGGCCCTATGATCTTTGGCTTCTCGGCTCTTGGACTCGCGGGTTATCTGATTGCGGGTCTCCTGGGACTCTGGCTGGTCCTGGCAATTGTCCGTTCAGGAAGGATTTGACCGCGTTCTCGCTGCTATCAACTGTGGGGTTCGACTTCTGAGCTTGTCGGGCCTTGAACTTCCATAAGGAGTTCTGCCATCTCGAGTGCCTCTTTAGCATCCTGGCGCAGTTGGGAAGAGAGAGCCTCGTCGGCCAGTTCTCTGAAGATTTCGGCTGCCTGGGAGAAGGCGCGAATTCCGAAATAACCAAGGGCCAGTGAGAATCTTACCTCTTCAACCAGCGAGCGGTCAGCCGGAGTTAATCGGTTCAAAAGATCCTTGAGAATTATGATCGCGCCATCCGGATATCCTGATGCCAGGAGATAGTCACCTCGACGTTTGAGGGTTCGAAGGTCGTCTGCTTCGTCCCGCTGAGCAAGGTAGTGCACGTAGTCGTTTTGTGCTGCGGTGAGCCTGCGCAAGAGGACGGTTCTCTTAGTCCTACCCACCGATTTCATGATGACGTTACCTCTGTCATCGAGTACGAGCGTTGTGGGGAGAGTACGGATCTGATAGCGACGAACCAGTTCCGTTTCCACATCGAAGTTGATTCGTACTTTCACAAATTGAGAGAGGACACGCCGGAACTCATCGGTTTCGAACTCTATCTCCAAGTCCTTGCAGTAGTAACACGACACAGCCCAGTACTCGACGAAAACTGGTTTGCCCGATTCTTTGGAAGCCCTAAGTGCTTCAGGTAGGGAGTTGCTCCATTCCGGTTTCCGAGGGACTGCCTGAAATGAACCTGCCGCAAGAAGAAGAGTGATCAGAAATGTGATGAACTTGCTTCGCATGTTTCCAATCTACAATCCGACGAATGATCGAGTTAACGTCCAAGATAACATATCGAGGGTCATGCAATCCTTCCAGCCGGTGACCGACAACTGTTTCCCTTCTGGCCTTCTTTTCGCCCGAAGGGGTCTCGAACTCAGGCTTGTCAAGCAACAAAAGATTTCCAGGCCCGGTTCCCCAAGCGTTTTCCGATTGCGTAACGGGTCAGGGCCGCGTTAATATAAACGGCAAAAGTTACGCGTATCTTCCTGAGGAGGGCGAGGTGGTTGGTGAGACGATTTCTCATTACCGTATCGAGCAGAAACTCGGCAGCGGAGGAATGGGAGAAGTATACAGGGCTGTCGATACGAAACTCAAGCGCCAGGTCGCAATTAAGCGCTTGCATGCGGACCTAGCCCAGGACGCTGAGTTTCGAAGCCGTTTCCTCAAGGAAGCGGTAAACGCCGCCCGGATCAGCCATCCCGGAATAGCCGCAATTCATGACATCCTCGAGGTCGATGGTGAGCTCTTTCTCGTCCTCGAGTTGGTTGCGGGCGAGACACTCAGTGAAACCGAGCTTGACCTGGCTGATACTAGAGCCTTCCTCGACCTGGCCATTCAGTGTGCCGCAGCTCTGGCCGCAGCTCATCGGGAAGGGATCATACACCGTGATGTTAAGCCTGCAAACATCATGGTGAACACCTCCGGGCGCGTCAAGATTCTTGATTTCGGCTTGGCGAAGAAGGTCAGTACCTTTGAGGAATCCACCACCATAGACGTTTCGACCGACGATGGGAATGTTCGGGGCACTCCTGCCTACATGGCTCCCGAAGTTCTGTCTGGACGGGTTGCGGATCAACGGTCCGACATCTTCTCCCTGGGTGTGGTCTTCTACGAAATCTTGACCGGACATCATCCTTTTCTCGATAAGACACTTGCGGCGACCGTAAACCGGATACTCAACTTCCAGCCCCAGTCAGTGATTCAGCTGAACCCGAGAGTCCCAGAGGAGTTGAACCAGGTAATCTCCGATATGCTGGAAAAGGATCCGGAACTGCGCTGTGCCAGTGCTGCGAGCCTGCTGGCCGACCTTAAGCGGGTCCGTCGGGACACCGACCCATCGCCCACACCGTTCCCCGTCCCGCCCCCGCCGATTCCTGAACCATTCTGGAAGCGCCTGGTCAAGTTTCCTCAACGCCACCCGAGAATTGTGGCTGCTGTGTTCCTTGGCCTCGTGGTTTTGGCTGTAACAGTCCCCAGCCTGATTTACAAAATTGTCGATTGGGGCCAATGGGCACCTTTGCCTGAGAACCCGACCATAGCAGTACTCCCATTTCGGGTGACGTCAGGGGAGAAACAGGTTGTTGCCTTCGCTGACGGGCTGCGTGACGTCCTGACTGGCAGATTGGCGGAGCTGAGTCTGGACCATGGATTCAATGTAATTCCCTCCAGCCGTGTCAGCGACGAAAAGGTGGTTAACTCGGCACAGATCGGTAAGAAAGTCGGCGCGAATTTGGCTCTTGCCGGCACTGTTGAATACTCTGGAGGGACAGTAAAAGTCGCCGTTTCCTTAGTCCCCGCTAATTCGGATCGTCGATTACGGCGGGGAGAAGTTGTTGGAATATACGACAAAGCCTCTGACCTTGCACACGAAGTCACGGAAGAGGCTCTTGGTCTTCTGGGTATTGAGGCCAAGCCGGCTGAGGTAAGCGACTTGTTCGGCAACGGTAACAACCAGCCGGCTTGCGCCTTGTTTCTGAGAGGGCTTGGTTACTATCTGCAGGAAGATTCCCTGAAAGACGCCGTCGATAAGCTGCGCGAGGCGCTGGATATCGACAGTAAGTTCGCTCTCGCCAAGGCCTATTTGGGACTGACCTACCTTCAGAAGAGTCCTGATTGGGATGAGCGATGGGCCCTGGAGAAGGCGTTGACCTATTGTAAATCTGCTGTGGAGATTGACGAGGATCTCCAGGCAGCTCACTTTTGCCTGGGAGAGGCTCTTCTCAAGGATGGGAAACCAGAAGAGGCTTTGATTCACTACGAAAGAGCTGACCATTTGGGGCCGTTCGATGACACGGTTCTGAGGCGGTTGGAGTCGATCAATGCACGGCTCGGCAGGAGGGGTGCATTTCTTCCGCTGGTCAAGGCAGCAGCTGATCGTCAACCTCGATTCTGGCTGCCTCAGAGCTACCTTGCCTTCGCATATTACGGTGAAGGTCGATTCGAGGAGGCTGCCCGCCAGCAGGAGAAGGTAGTCGAACTGGCTCCGGAATACTATGGGGGCTTCAATTTGCTCGCCGCAATCTATGATCAACTGGGTTGCGTTGAGGATGGTCTCAGAGCCTTCGAGAGGGCCCTGGAGCTTGACAAGAATGCGTCCGTCTACACCAATCTTGCCACAACCCACTTTTACATGGGCCAATATCGGGAAGCCCAGGAATATGCCCAGCAGGGAATTGTCTATCTTGACGAGGAACCCGAGTCAGCGCGCACCTATATTGATCGGGGTAATCTGGCTGACATCCTTTATTGGTCAACTGGCGGAGATCGGAAGAAGGCAATCGATAATTATCGGAAGGCGAGGGAAGAAGTCGACAAGTACCTGCTGGAGAATCCGGGCGACCTGGCTGCACTGGTTTGGAAAGCCGTGTATCTGGCCATGCTGAAGGAGAAGGTAGCTGCCGAGGAAGCGCTTAATAAGGCTTTGACTCTAGACAGCCCAAGTGCCGACACTCTGTACAAAGCAGCCATCATCTACCAGCGTTTCGGCCAGACGGAGAAGGCAGTTCACTACCTGGCGCAAAGCCTCGAAGCGGGGGCCCCGGTCAGAGAAGCGCGTAACGAACCGATCTTTCGGGGAGTACCTGAATTCAAGGAATTGCTTTCGGAATTTCCGTACGAGGTGGGACCTTGTCCGGAGGCCGAGGGAGGCTAGAGGCCTAAAACAACTGAGAAAGAAGTTTTCGGGAGTCTCTCTTCTCGGCAGCAGTTCGCCATTGCCACTCGGTGTTTGTAGTGTTTGAAGTATCAAGACTAGGAGGAAGCCTGAGATGAAGAAACCTGTTCTTATAGTTACCACTTGTTTAATGTTTGCAGGGCTGGGCTGCAAGGGCGTAACCGGCCCTAAGAGTGGAACTGCAGTAGAGGGCCCGCAGCGAGCTGAGTTTGTTGGAGGTCCTGTCAGAATCACCGTTAAGCCGGACGCGAATGGATATGAGATTTCCGTCGTTCCCTGGCAGGTTGACGTTCAGAATGGCAACGATCTCAAATGGAAACTCATCGCAGCGGGTGGTCTCGATGTTTCGTTCAAACTCGAGAGCAGAAGGGGGCCTTGGGGGGATCTTCTGACGGACGAGGTTACTGAGAAAAGTGTCGGGCCTATTAAGCACCCTGGTGGCGGTCAACTGGCTAGGGGTCAGTACGATATCTTGCTCACAATCACGGACGACGGAAAGGTCACGTTCATCCGCTTGGATCCCGATCACCGAGTCTGGCCCTGATAGCAGGGGTTTAAGTTTTCCGGAGCGGGACACAGGAGGAGCCGTTCCCAGCCGACCAGGTGCGTGAGTTAGTTCTGCAATCAGTCGAAGCCTGGTCGTTTACGGCCAGGCCATCAATGGAAACTCAGCAGCGGCTCCCGCGTACCTAAGCAGCGGCCGTCACAATACCAACTCGCCGGCTTCCAGAGATGCGCGGGAGCTAAAGCACCCGCCGCCGCATCTATGCCGATCCCAGCAATAGTGCAGAGGATGCGGAGGCATGGCCTTTCCTTGTGACGGCGTAGCTCGGAGAGCGAAGTCGCAAGGCCATGCGCATCACTTGACCATTGACCGGTTCCAAAGATAACGCACACCACGGACCTGAACCTCTTTCCCCCCGAGACCCCGCCCTAATGCGCATGGCCGAAGTAGAGTGTCTCAAACTCTTTGAGGAGTTTGCGCAGGTTTCCTACGTTGGCAACGTCGGTCGTCTGCTTGCACTTCATCGCGGCCTGCAGCATCTTGTGCAAAACCTCGAGTTTCTTTCCATAGTTTTCGGTGTCCGGCTTAATCCTCTGAGTCAGGAAGTACTGTGAAACGATCTGTTGGACTTCCGTTGCATGGTGTTCTTTAGTTGTGACCCACCGAACCAGCTGGTTGTAATTGACCGGAGTCTGGCTCCCCAGTTCACCAATCTGTTTCATCGCTTTTTCGATGGTTGTCGCGTGTTCGGCAATCATCTTGGCACGCATCTGGTCGTCGTAAATCCCGCAGGGAACTTCGCAATGAGCTGCGATCCTGAGAGTCATTGCACAGAGAATCACAGCCAGGGTCAACAGGTTTCTAGTCTTTGTCATCTTATTCTCCTTTGCTTCATGCGATTCCGGGTTGTCGGTCGTCGCTTCTCGTTCTTTTATTTGGAGTGCGGCAGTCTTAACTGCCGCTTTCCCGGCGCTTCGATACGATGCCTCGTCAAAACCGCAGGCCGGGCCGCAGGCAATCACTCATCCCGATGGACTGTTTCAGGCGAGAATGCGGGAACGCAAACTGCGACATATTCAGCCCCGGTGGGAGTCGAGTACTGGACCCACTCTCCCGCATGTGCGATTACTGCCTGGCCCGCCTGTACTACCAGAGTCTCTTCCTCCGACCGTACTTGCAGTGCCCCTTTGATCACCAAAGTGAATTCATCAAACTCGGGTCTCTGGCCAGGTTCAACCCATCCCGGAGGGCTTCTCATGAAAGCCACACTGGCGGATTCTGTTCCGGTGTTCACGCGCCCAATGAATTCTTCGATTCTCTTTGGTCTGTTGCCGGCTGCCTCGACTACTGTAGGGGATTCAATCAGCTTTGGCATGCTTCCTCTCCGAGGGCCTAGGGGACCAGTCTGCGGCCAGTTGGCGTAGCAGATGCATGCCAGGTGACGATCTGCCATTTGTCGCCGGTTTTCAACAGGGTTACGGTGAGTCGGGAATCGAAATCACTTCCTCCGCCTCCCACAGGATCCACCGCAAAGCGAGCGCGGCCCCATATGATCCCCATGTCACCCAGCACACGATAGTTGACGTCGATTGGTATCAGTTCGGCACTGATGGTCTTGGCGAAAAACCGGTCTACGTCTCTCGCCCATTCGTCGTACTCGGACGCCGCTCGATCCAGAGCAAAGATCCGGTCCCGTGCCAGGAACACGGCTTCCGGGTGCCAGAAGGACAAGAACCCTTCCAGATCCTTGTCCCTGAGTTCATCCATTGCTTTCTGAAAGGCCGCCTTCAGGTCTCCCTCGTCTGAAGCGACAGCCGCAGGGGTTGCCAGCACAAATGTGAGGACCAGGATAATCCATGTTGCGATTTGCATAGCTCTATCGTAGCAGAACCGGAATCTTCGAGGTACGGGTTCAAAGCGCTGAAACGAACGCCTCTCAATGACGCTGATCGCGGATCTGGTTCGATGGATAGCACTTGGCTCAGCGGGCCCAGATTCCTCTCAAGCCGGCGACTGCGGGGAAACACGGGCGTCTCGCCCCTGCCTTGGTGGCGAACCTGCACGCCAAACCCGATCAGTCTCATCTCCTGGGAAACTGGTCGGGATTGTCTGTGAAGAGTGAATCGACACCGAGTTCGTACAAGAAGTACTCCATCTCGGCTGCCACGCTGTCGAAGGATTCAGGAACTGACGCTGAGCGAAATGTGTAAGGGGTAACGAGCAGGCCGGCAGAGTGAGCCCGGCTCAACAATTCAGAATCTTCGAGGAGGAGCTTCTTCGCCGGGCCGATACCTGCCGCAAACTTCCTGATTTCCAGCAGTCTGGCATGCGTCAGGCCGTCCTCCCCTTCCAGGTCCCCAACCAGATAGGTCAACGGCAGGCCGCAGCCCATTTCGAACTTCAGCCTTCGAAGACTGGACTTGCTGAAGGATTGTATGACTACTGGTGTGTGTTCGATTGCCCCCGGCTCCTGAAAACCGTTTCTCTTTAACACTACTAAGAGAAGTTCCTCCATCCGGATTCCTTCACGTGCGTAGAATTCGGGATCTTTAAGTTCTGGATAAAGCCCTGCCTTGCCCCGGACGAGATCAATCGCTTCCTGAAAGGTTGGAATCCTCGAAGACGAGTACTGTTCGTCAAACCAGGAACCGGCATCCAGTTGTTTCAACTCAGCAAGCGTGAAGTCGACGACAAACCACTGCCTCCGCTCACGGCCACGGACAGTAACCCTCCTGAAACGTTCCGGAAAGACTTCTTCCACGTTCGTAGTGCGCTCGAGGGTCCGATCATGAAGACACACCAGGATTCCGTCCTTCGAAGCCTGGAGATCCTGCTCCACGAAGTCGGCCCCCTGCTCGATAGCCAGTTTGTAAGCCTCGAGCGTGTGTTCAGGGGCGTAGGCTGAAGCCCCCCGGTGAGCCACCAGCTCTTTCTGGGTTTTTACTTCGGCGGCTCGAGTTGGACTCATTAAGAGAAGCATCAGAAGCATCGGAAGAAGATATTGGCAGTATCTAGACATAAGTCCTCAGCATTGAGTCGTCGTGCGTCGTTCCTCACAGGCGAGACGCCTGTGTTCCGCGCTCGTCATTCGTCGTTCCCTGGTCCCGATCCCAGATCGACTCCGCGTTCGACCTCTCCTTTACGAACAAGGGCACGTTTGAGGATCTTTCCGGTAGGTGTTTTCGGCAGTTCCTTGACGAATTCGATGATCCTGGGCAGCTGGTGTGGACCCAGATACTCCTTGCAAAGCCGAACGATCTCTTCACGTGTGGCGGTCATCTCCGGCTTCAGTGCTATCACCGCCCGCGGCACCTCACCATGGAGCTTGTTTGGTTCAGGGACAACGGCTGCTTCAGCTATGGCAGGGTGCTTATAGAGGACCTCCTCCACCATGCGTGGGTAAACGTTCATCCCATTGACGATGATCAACTCCTTCTTGCGATCCACGATGTAGAAGTAGCCATCTTCGTCCTTGTATCCAACGTCTCCGGTTCGATACCAGTCACCGAAAAAGGCTTCGGCAGTTTCCTCCGGCCGATTGAAATACCCCTTCATGACGTTTTCACCACGTACAACAATTTCGCCCATGTCCCCAATCTCGAGTTCGACACCAGCTTCATCGACGATTCTCATTTCGACGTCCAGGACAGGAAGTCCAATCGAGCCAGGTTTGCGAACGCCTTTGAAAGGGTTTACAGAAGTTACCGGAGAGCACTCGGTCGGGCCATCACCTTCGAGGATAGGTACGTTGTACTTCTCTTCAAAGCGTTTCATGACTTCAACCGGAAGGGCAGCGCCACCCGAAATACAGAATCGCAGAGACGAGAAATCGGGCTTCCGATCTTCGCGGACGTTGGCGAAGACGGTATACATGGAAGGGACACCCAGAAAAATCGTCGCGCTTGTACTCGCAATCGTGTCACCCACTTCATCTGGAGAGAATCGAGGCACGGCGGCGATCGTCGCTCCAACCGAAAGCGGCGACATCATGCAGACGGTGGCGCCAAACGAGTGGAACATGGGGAGTACTGCGACGAACATGTCTTCGTGCTCGACCGGAAGTGCCCGAATGACCGAGTAGACATTGTGCAGCAGGTTACGGTGCGTCAGCATTGCCCCTTTGGGTTGTCCCGTCGTCCCTGATGTGTAGATAACGGCTGCCGTACTCTCCTTCTGATCCACTGGGGGTATTTCGAATGCGGTTGGCTCGGTAGCGGCCACATCAGCGAGCGGGCGGGCTCCTAAAGACTGCGGCTTTCCAATCACGATCAACTCCTTCAGATCGGCCAGTGAATCCCCTATTGCAGCCAGGTTGGGTTCGAAGGAATCGAAATAGATGAGGCCGGAGGCTCCTGAATCGGAGAGTATGTATTGAACCTCCTTGGGATTAAGGAGAAGGTTGATCGGGACTACAGCTGCGCCGGTTTTGACGATCCCGAAATAGGCAGCGATGAACCAGTGGGAATTGATGCAGTAGAGCGCGACCTGATCTCCAGGCCCGATTCCACTTCTTGACAGGGCGTTGGCAAACTGATTGGACATCTGCTCGAGAACTGCGTAGGGAGTGCTTTGTCCCCGGAAGATAACGGCGGACTTCTCTCCCCAACGGCTTGCACTTCCGCGGATCATCTCGCCCAGCGAATTGTACGCCTCGTAAAGAGGTTTCATATTTGCGGGTCCATTTCTAATTCGATGCATAATACTCAACTTGGGAGATTGAAGGGAATTAAAAACCAAGCGACACGGTTCTGTCCAGTTTTGGCCCGCCTTTTGTCGGCTCTCCAGGGGCCCGGACGTAGCGGCAACAACCCGTTTCAGTCCTTAGATATTCGAGCTTGGATATTGTTTCGCACTTCGAGCTTCGAGCTTC
>JAUVSF010000225.1 GCA_030597245.1 Acidobacteriota bacterium | reverse complement strand
TGGGTGGCAGCATCATCCGATCTGTCAAACAGAAGATGGGGCCAAAACTCAGGTAGTCAACCAGGAGATGTCAGGAGGACCCCAGCTGGCTCAGTATGATCTCGGCCGTATGCCTGGCTCCATCCGTGGGAATCGGGGGATACGTGACTTTCTTGCCGATGTTGGCGAGAACCATATTGGCGAGAGACTCGGGCGTAGTCTCAGAGTATTGCATCTCGATTCCGGCTCCATGCCGCTTCAGCTTTCCGGCGACATGAACTTGCTGTTCAAAATGCTCCTCTAACGGGAAGTAAAGAAAAGGTCTCCGGAGCGCAGCTAACTCGTTAGTAGTCGTACCGCCTCCTTGAACAATCGCAAGATCGCTAGCCGCGAAATGCTCGTAAAGGGCCGGTATATAGGCTTGAACCTCTACGGTGTCAGGAACATCCAGAGACTCGGGTGCGAGACGGGGACCACACACCAGAATCATGCGAAGATCCGGGATCTTGCTCTTGATCAGAGGGTAAGCCTGCCCGCACAACTCCAATAGGTTTTTACCAATCTCTGTACCGCCAATCGAACAGACAATAAGACGCTCATCGCCGTAACCGAGCTTTGCCCTGACCTGCCTTTCGTCGGAGTAGTCCGACGGCGAGAAAGGAACGATATAGCCAGGGAACCGACAGTTCCTTCGCGCCCAGTCCCGCCGGTTAGGTAGCAAGAAGCCGAAGCGGTCATCTGGTAGGTCTTCGAGTTCACCCGCGAAAAGAAAATCGACGAGTCCTTTTGGATCGGTGCCATGGAACGTTCGGACGATACGATGACCCATCAGTTTTTCAAGCAGAGTGTTTTGGATCGGATCTACACCGAAGAAATCATGGATGGCCAGAAAGGGCTCTTCTAGCGAGATCTGTCTTTGAAGGAGTGCAGCGACGACTTCATACGCCTCATCTCCGACCAGCAGGTCGAACCGTTCCTTCTTGATGATATCCTTAAACACCCGAAGGTTTGGACCCCACCCGGTAGCCCACCTGACACAGTATTTGAGTAGATTCAAACGGTGTGCCTTCTCAGCGATCTGCTCTATCAACTCTGTCTCATTCGCTAACTGCTGACTTTCGGGAAGGACTTTTTCTCCAGCATCCAGAAGCAGTTCGCTGGCAGGAGAGCAAGCCAACCAGGAAAGGTCCACGTCTGGAATCAGCTTTCTCAGTTCCCGGGCTATTGCCAGGTCCCTGGTAATATGGCCCAAACCCAATGTCCAGCTTATGAACAGGATCTTCTTCGTCATTCAAGGTGCCTTACTGAGGAGCGGTATCCCTGGTGATCAAGTTCATACGGCGTAGAAGACCTGTAAAGCGGGGATCGTCGCTGAGAGCTGCCAACGATTCATCGGTCCTTACAAAAGTAAGAGACGTGTCATGTTCAGCAAACGCTCTGTCCAGCCACTCGAAAGCCAGATCTTTTTCGCCCATGCCGCAATAGACTTTGGCAATCAGATAGGGTCGCGGATGTTCTTGTTCAAACCTCCTCTTTATTCTCTCCAGAGTTCGGAGTGCCTCAGTTCGGCGACCGGCCATGCCGTAGGCCCATCCCAGTCCGGCCAGGACGAGCCTGTTGTCGCTTGCCTGCTCGAATGCTTCCCGAATTTCACCGATGCCCTCGTCGAATCTCAACTTCAGTACATATGCCAGTCCGAGGTACAGGCGCGTCCGTGGATCGGCGGGCTCCAGTTCTAATGCCTTCTTGAGCTGAACGATTGCTTCTTCCAACTTGCCCAGGCGAAGCAAGCACAACCCCAGGCCACTATTAGCGACATTCGAGAGGGGGGCTAGTCCGGTAGCTCTTACAGTCTCCGCAAGGGCCTCTTTCAGGTCCCCTGTTGCTATATAGCACATTGCGCGGCCCACTCGGATCGTCTCCTCGCGGGGGTTCAGATCGATTGCTCTCTGCGAAGCTTTTGCGGCGGTTTTCCAGTCCCAATCACTGAGTAATGTCACAAACCCGAGGGCTTCGTGAGCCAAAGCCGATTCCGGATCTGTTTCAACGGCTCTTACCGCCGCCTTCTTTGCTTCTAGATATGCTTGAGGAGGGGGCACAGCGTTCCAGAATCCGAGAGACGAATAGCACGTGGCGAGCCCGGCGTAGGCGTGGGCATAGTCGGGATCTTTCTCGATAGCCTCTTTGCAGTATTGAATAGCCCTATTTAAGCCCTCGACTGTCGCGCGGTACATGAGATACCGTCCCTTCAAATTCAGTACGTATGCCTCAGGGTTTTCAGTACTTCGCCGGACGCGTGCTGCTTCCTCTTCGCCCAGCAACTCGATCTTCAGCTTTTCGATGATCTGCTTAGTGATCTGATCCTGGATGTTGAATACGTCGCCTGTCTCACATTCGAACTGCTCAGACCAGAGGTGAAAACCATCTTCAACGCTGATCAATTGAACTGCTATGCGGAGCCGATCCCCCGATTTTCGCAGGCTGCCTTCCAGGACCGTTTCAACTTTGAGTGTGTGGCCAATACTGCGGATATCGAGGTTTCTGTTTCTGAATGAAAAAGAGGAGGTCCTGGCGACAACATGGAGGTTCCCCACTCGGACCAAAGCGTTGATGATCTCCTCGGCTATTCCTTCACAGAAATAGTCATGGTCTCCATGAGAACTCATATCTTTGAAGGGAAGTACCGCGATTGATGGCCTGGGATCTGAGGCGGAAAGCGGCTCTCTGACTTCCCCAGGCCCGGAGACATGCTCGACCTTTGCTATCCATCTATATCCCAACTTAGGGATCGTCTTAATGTATCGTGGCTCGTGAGTGTCTTCGTTTAAGGCAGAGCGTATCTCAGCCACGCATTGCACCAACACCGATTCAACCACATGTGTCTCAGGCCAGACGTGGTCGAGGAGTTCATCCTTGTGAACAACGCGCCCTCCGCGTTCGATCAAGCAGATCAGGACTTCAAAGCTCTTAGGGCGAAGAAGAATTTCCTGGTCGCCCCGCAGAAGTCGGCGCTCCGCCGGTTCCAGCTGATAGTCATCGAAACGATAGACGGGACTCATCGCAATCTTCGTTGATTCTAACTCCCGCAGTGCTCCTCGCATAGAAAAACTAGACAAAATTCTAATGATTTTCGCAGGACGCTGGATGAGCTGTTCCTTCATCATGGATGGGAGAAGAGAGATTCTTCCCTTGCTTGACCGCTGTTCAAAGGAGGTTATGGGGATGAACATCCGAAACCTTTCCATTCTGGCTTTGACGATTCTTCTGCTGTTTGGATTAACGGGATTCTCGCAAAGTAGGGTTCGTTGCTGAAGGCCGTATTATGAATCCTCACGGTGATTAGGTGCGGTTGAGCTCAGCGTCTTTAACATCGTTTCTAGCTTGGAAGGAGGAAAGCATGGAATCAAGATGGAATTGGAAGACAAAACTCACACAACCTGTAATCGTGCTGTGCGCTGGTGCTTTTTTGGCCATGGCGGTCGGATTGCCGGCCCCGGTAATGGCCGGAGTCACCGAAGTTCATGGCTCCACGGGTCCAGGAGCACTCTACGACTTCTTCGTGCCGGACGGCAACGACGGTGATCACTGGAATGGTGATGTTGTATATTTTGCGCATGGGTATCGAGACCCTTCATGGCCCATCTCTATGCAATTGGAGTTAGCGCAGATCGGGCCTTTCCGAGATCTTCTCCTCGACCTTGGGTACGGGTTCGCGCTTTCAACCTATTCGTCCTACGGATTCTCGGTCAAGGAGGGGGCACGGCAAACCCATCAGCTTAGAGGGCTGTTCACCTCACAGTTTGGAAAGCCCAACCGTTCGTACATCGCAGGGGGCTCAATGGGAGGGGTAATCGCTGTCGCGCTCGCAGAGAAATACCCGGCCCAGTATGATGGGGCTTTCCCCTTTTGTGGAGTGGTCGGTGGTTCCACCATGGCATGGGAATACGTGTACGGAACCCGAACCATTTTCGACTACTACTATCCGGACGTGCTGCCAGGGGATGCGCTTGATATCCCAGAGGGTCTCGACTTTGGTTCTCAAGTTGTTCCTGCTGTTATTGGGGCAGTTACCCTGAATCCTTTAGGTCTGGCTGAGTTGGCCGGGGTCAAGCAACTCGACATTGTTTACCTGGATTTCGGGGAGTTGATGGGTACCCTTCTCAACCGCCTTTACTTCCATACAGTGGGAGGGAACGAAGGCATAGATCGGGCGCACGGGCACTCTCCATTTGGCAACATGGACACCTACTATGTCGGCTCATGGGACGACCGGGCACTGAACGACGGCGTCGATCGTTTCGAGTCACCGCCCGACGCGAGAAACCACCTGAGCCACCACTACAAGCCAACAGGGCGGCTGCGGATTCCTGTTCTAACGCTGCACACAACTCGGGACCCCGCCGTGCCTATGGCACACGAGGATGCCTTTGAGGATATTGTTGAAAGCGCCGGCTCCGGGGAGTGGCTGGTGCGGCAGCATGTGGAACGCTATGGACACTGTACGTTCACGCCCGGCGAGATGGAAGCGGCGTTCATGGACCTTGTTGATTGGGTCGAGAACGGTGTTGTTCCTTCAGAGGGCGATGTTACACAGCCTTGAGAAGCAGCGAGGCTGGGTATGTGGCTTCCAGATAGCCTTGCCGCCCGCAGCGAAATATGACTGCTGACGGACGTGATGTGTTCTTGGGTTTTGAGATTTGGTGCTTGGAGCTTGGGAGCGAAGCGACCGAACCACTGGCCCCACGCTCATCAGCAGCCACTCTTGTGTTGATAATAAAGGGGTTGCAGGACGTAACTCCGTAATGAACCGTACGTAGCACGTCACTGACGTCACCAGGGAGTCACTTCTTCTGGCACGACGGCAGAGTTCAGCGGAAGTTTTCCACCAGCATTAGGTCCGATTCCTCCCGGTCGTGTTGGGAGGAAAGCAGCCAGCGGCCATCAGGGGAGATTCCGAATCCGGGTCCCGAGGTGGATCGATAGAGAAGCTCTCCTACGTCGACGATGTTTTGGTCTTCAAACTTGTACGATCGGACGAGCCATTTCATTCCTACAGTGAAGAGGGGCATACGTGACCAGTGGAGATTTGTGAGCTCCAGCGCATCAACAAAGTAGATACCGTCGTGAGCTAGATCCCAGTTAGGCCACCAGGCGCTAATCGATTCTGATACGAGAGTTTCCTCCCCCCCCTCGACGGGCATTCTCCAGATCCGGCGGTCCGCTCTGTACTTGAGATAGTAGAGGTATTTCCCGTCAAAGGATTCGATTGGTCTGAAGCCCCCATTTTGAGTCACCTGGATAGCCGAGCGGATTGCATCGTCCCCTCGCGGTCCAAAAGGAGTCTTCCAGACCTGGGATTCACCTGTCCGGTTGGAACTGAAGTAGATGAATCGCCCGTCACTGGACCAGTGTGGAAGCCCGTCTTCTGATTCCGAGTCAGTCATCCGGCGGACAGCACCTCCCGCCGCGCCAACCACATGGATCTCGTAGATCCCCTCAACATTGTGGTCGAACGCGATCCAGTTTCCATCCGGTGACCAACGTGGGCTGCCACAATCCCCGATCGTTGTCAGTTGAAGCAGACTGGTCCCGTCATGGTTGCAAGTCCAGATCTCGTCCTCGCCTGACCGACTTGAGGTGAAAACGATTTTCTCGCCGTCTCTGGAGAAGGCAGGGTTTCCGTCACCTCTTGTGGAGACGATGAAGGGTGTGGCTGAGTCTCCATTATCGGCCTTCAAATCGAGTTTCCAGATATTGGTCTGATACGATTGCTGGGCGAAGGCCAGCCGTCGTCCTTGTTGGGAGATGGCAAGATCTCGACCTTCAAGGCCCATCATGGGTCTCGATGTTCCTCCGGAGACTGGAACTCTCCGTAGCTCGCCTCCCCAGCTCGCCAAAACCAACTCTTCCCGGTCTGGTGCAAGGGCCATGCTCCCAACCCCCCCCGCCCGGCTGATCCACTGGGGCTCTCCCCCCTCCGCTGGTACAGAGTAGACGTCAGCGCCGGACGACGAACGGACAAGGTAGACCGTTTTGCCGTCAGCGGAAAAGACCGGCTGATGGTCGTAGGTTTCTGGCTCCGACGGGTAAGTCAGGGGTGTCTTCTCTCCCGTTTCGAGTGAGAGCAGGATGATTCCCGGGCTCATCATATCGCCAATCCGTTCGGGAAAGGCCAGGTACTTTCCATCTGGAGACCAAGCCAGCGTTGGAAAAGCGCTTTCTCTCTTCAGTTCGGCGAACTTACGCTCTGTACCCCCGGTCGGAGGAATGAGGATCAACTCTACATGGTTTCCACCGCGAGAACGCAAAAAGGCTATCTGGCTTCCATCCGGAGACCAGGCTGGACTGAAGTCCAAGAGGGGGTCTGAAGTCAGTCGAAGCGGCTGTCCAGCCCCGACCGTCTTGACATAGATGTTGAAGTTGTCGCGCTTTTCCCCGTCCCAAACGAAGGCGAACTGGCTTCCGTCTGGAGAGAACGTGGGTTGCTTCTCGAAGCCCGGATAGCTTGTTAATGGTACTGCTTCCAACGGAGCTAGAGGCGAATCAGTTTGCGAGGAAGACACAAACCAGTAGACACTGGCTGCAGCAAGGACAACCAGGAGTGCGATACCTGCCGCTCGTAACCTGGAAGAAGACCGTTCAGAAATCGCCATTCTGGTTCTTCCTGAGTCTTCTGCCAACTGTTCGAGATCAGTGTACAATTCGCGCATAGACTGGTAGCGCTTCGCTGGATTCTTGGAGAGCATCTTTCGAAGTACGTGCTGGAGAAGTTCGGGTGCTCCATCCAGGTACCGGTCCAAGGGCGGAGGGTCGTCGTTGATGATGGCATTACTGGTGACAGTTACTGAACCTCCTTTGAACGGATGGATTCCCGTAACCATCTCGTAAAGCACGACTCCGAAGGAAAAGATATCCGTCTGTGCATTCAGCTCCTTCCCCAGTAATTGTTCGGGGGACATATACGGTAAAGTTCCTAATGTCGATCCTACTTTCGTCAACACGGTGGACAAATCTTCTTCATCCGATTCTCTCTCAAGCTGTTTGGCCAAGCCGAAGTCGAGTACTTTGGCGTCTCCTCGCTCGGTGACGAAGATATTGGCGGGCTTGATGTCTCGGTGGATGATTCCCTTCTCGTGGGCTATCTGCAAGGCATCCGCAATCTGCGCAGCGAGTTTCAGAGCCTCCGCGGTTGGTATTGGACCTCTTGCCAACCTGTGCTTAAGGGTTTCTCCCTCGAGATGTTCCATTACAAGATACGGCTGGTCCTCAGATTCACCGATATCGTAAACAGTGCAGATGTGGGGATGATTCAAAGCAGCCGTGGCCTTTGCTTCACGCTGGAAACGCTTGACGGCTTGCTCGTCTTCGAAGTAGGCAGGCGGCAGAAACTTGATGGCAACGGAGCGTTCCAGGCGAGTGTCTACGGCCAGATAAACCACTCCCATCCCGCCGCCGCCGAGCTTCTCTATGATTCTGTAATGCGATATGGTCTGGTCGATCACAGGAAACGCTCCCAATCGTCAACCCTCATTCGACACTTGACATTTGCCATTTGTCATTGACCACTCCCATACCGCCACCACCGAGCTTCT
>JAUVSF010000349.1 GCA_030597245.1 Acidobacteriota bacterium | reverse complement strand
GATGTGCTTCCGAGCATCAATGATTTTGTCGATGTGGCCGTTCCAAGGACAGAGGAGGTACAACCTCCAGCGCCGGAATCATCTCCCTTCCCCTCGCATTCTTTGTAGAACCCCAGGTCAAGTCAGATCACTACTGAGGTGAGGACATGGGAGCGAGAGTATGATCGAACGAACCTGCCAGCATTGTGTCCACTTTATTGACGATCCTGCTTCTATCGAAGCGGAATTTCCCAACCTTACTATCTTTGGATCCGCCTACTCTTCGGCTCGGGGCGCTGCCGGGATCGGCCGGAAGCTTGACAGATTCATGGATCCTTTGCCGGCACAAAACTGTCGCTCGTTCACGCTTCGTGGAGAGTCGGACGGGCAGGAGTGATCCGCTAAGGAGTGAGTTAGGTCATGGCAAACGAAAAAAAACGGAATCCATTGTTCGCCGAGGAGGACTGGTGGACCGCATGGTTCGGGTTGATCATCCTTCTGGTAGCCACGGTGCTAGGCATTCTGACTTTCTCCGACAGCATCTCCGCCAAGAACGTGCCCAATCTGGGCCAGTGGATGTCGAGCCCTGTGGACGTCTTCTACCATGCCAAGAAAACCAAGATCGACCTCGACGAAGCCACTACATTGGCGGAGCTGGTTGATCGGATTAACGCGAAAGGACCAAAAGCCACCGCCAAGATCGTACCAGTTGATGGGGGTGTGCGGCTACGTGTGGCCTCCTCGCGTACCGGAGATGGGGAGACTATCTCACTGAGGACTCTCCTGGCTGGCGGAAAAACAGCGCTGAAGTTCACCAAGGAGAAGCCGGATTCCGCCGGCATGGGAGCGCGGGCGTACGTATCGCAGATCTTCCCTTCCGCGAATGTCGACATCGGAAAGGGCAAAGTGACTGTGACCGCCGAGCGATCGAGGCTGATCGTGCTCCCGCTCCTGGTCACCCTGATCAGCATCATGCTCCTGACCTCCATCGGGGTCTGGAGCATGGGGCAGAACGTGGGCAGGTACGCCTTGGCGTTTCTGGCCATCTTCATCCTGGCCATCATCTCCTTCACCTTCGCCAACCAGCATATCATCAAGGCCTACGGCCTGAGCTACGCGGCTTGGGCACTGGCAATCGGTCTGCTCATCTCCAACACGATTGGTACGCCTGAATGGCTCAAGCCCGGTGCTAGGACCGAGATGTACATCAAGACAGGTCTGGTGCTTCTGGGTGCCGAGATCCTGTTCGGTAAAATCCTCAGCATCGGCATCCCGGGGCTGATGGTAGCCTGGTTGGTGACGCCTACGGTGATCATCTTCATGTGGTTTTTCGGCACCAGGGTTCTGAAGATGGTCAGCAAGCCGCTGGTGATCATCATCGCGGCGGCCACATCGGTCTGCGGCGTGTCGGCGGCCATCGCGGTGGCTGCTGCCTCACGTGCCAAGAAGGAAGAACTGACTCTCGCGGTGGGAATGACTCTCATCTTCACGGTACTGATGATGATCTTCATGCCGATGTTCATTCACGCCGTAGGCATTGGCGAAGTTTTGGGTGGGGCCTGGATGGGAGGCACCATCGACTCCACCGGCGCCGTCGTGGCCGCAGGCGCCTTCCTCGGCCCGCAGGCCGAAACCGTGGCCGCGGTGGTCAAAATGATCCAGAACGTCCTGATCGGCGTAGTCGCGTTCTTCGTGGCCGTCTTCTGGATCACCCTTGTGGAGCGGGATCCGAATACCCCTCGGCCCGGCCTCATGCAGATCTGGGTCAGGTTTCCCAAGTTCATTGTCGGTTTCGTCGCAGCATCGATCCTGTTCTCCTTCGTCCTGGTGCCACTGTTTGCCTCGCTCTTCCAAGGGGATGGCCTCAAGTTGGTGGAGTCGGGCGTCATCAAGGCGGTGACCAACCCCCTGCGGGGCTGGTTCTTCTGCCTTGCGTTCGTCTCCATCGGTTTGGAGTCCAACTTCAAGGAGTTGGCCAAGCAGATGGAAGGCGGCAAGCCATTGCTCCTGTACGCCGTGGGGCAGTCCTTCAACCTGATTCTGACCTTGGCGGTTGCATGGCTGGCGTTCGTTCTGCTGTTCCCAAACGCAGTCTAACCACTCCGTCGCTATCTATTTGATAGATTGGGTTTGGCCTCGTTCGATCGGCGCTGCGCCTTGGCGAGGGAGCGGGATCGCTCCTCGCGTTTGCGGGTGCGGATGATTGCAATACGCTCGGCCAGCGGGACCTCGAACCGACCTTCGGACTTCTGGCGGTAGTTAAAGCCGGGCAAGGTTTTGCGCGGGATCCGTTGGCCAATGCCCCGCTCAATGGCACGAAGGCCTACTTCGTCCTCGGGAGCGACCAGGGTGTACGCGTTCCCGGTGGCCTCCGCCCGGGCCGTGCGGCCAACCCGGTGGATGTAATCCTCCGCGGCGCCCGGGACGTCGAAATTTACCACCAGGTCCAGCGCCACCACGTCCAGGCCGCGAGCGGCGATGTCCGTGGCCACCAGAACCTGGAACCGGCCCTTTCGAAATGCGGCCAAGGCCTCGGTTCGCTGGGCTTGACTGCGGCTGCCGTGAATTCGGCCACAAGGGACGCTGTGCTTGTCGAGGAAGTCGGCCAAGCGGTTGGCCCGGTGCCGGGTCCGGGTGAAGGCCAGGACGCGGGTGGGCGCCTCCTGCCTCAGGATCTCCAGAAGCAGGCGGGTCTTGAGTTCCGGTGGTACTGCATAGGCGCAGTGAGTGATGCCGTGAGCCGGGACCGGCTTGGGCTCGATATGTATGGCGGCCGGATCGTGAAGCATCCGCTGAGCCAGGTGCACGATGGGTGCGGGCAAGGTGGCGGAGAACAGCAGGGTTTGCCGCTTCCGGGGGAGATGGGTCAGGATCCGGCGAACGTCAGGCAAAAAGCCCATGTCCAGCATTCGGTCTGCCTCGTCCAGGACGAGGAACTCCAGCCCATCCAGTTTCGCGTAGGAATATTGGAAGTGGTCCAACAGACGCCCCGGTGTAGCGATGATCACATCCGTGCCCGCTCGGAACGCCTTCACCTGGGGGGCCGGGGCTACGCCCCCATACACAGTTGCGGCCCGGAGTCCCGTGCCTGCGGACAGCGCCCGGAAGTGGTCGAGGATCTGGGCGGCCAGTTCGCGAGTGGGGGTCAGAACCAACGCTCGGGTGGAGCCGCGGGACCGGTCCTGCAGGCGGTGGAGGATCGGGAACAGAAAGGCGGCTGTCTTGCCGCTTCCGGTGGCAGCGGAGGCCAGCAGGTCGCGGCCATCCAGCAGCAGCGGGATCGCCTCGCGCTGGATGGGGGTGGGCCTGGTGTAGCCCATTCTCTGCGCAGTTTGCGCCAGGCCCGGTGAAAGGTTCAACTGGGCGAACGACGCGGAAGCCTCGACAGTTGCCCCATTGGCTTGTAACGCCGGTTTGGCAGCCCGTACGGAGCGTGTGGAAGTCTTGACCGACGAAGTGGATGGCTTGCTGGAACGATAGTTTGACATGGTACTCCTTAATGTGTCGATGGATGCAGGAAACCCGCAGGGTTCTCCGCCCCGACTGTTGATCCGGCGAGTATTGAAATGTTGTCAAAACGGTGGGTTGCCGGTGGGCCGCCGCCTATACCCGGCAGCATGGGATTGTAGGCGGGGCGTGGAAGAGATCTGCCTGGCCATCCGGGACTCCGGAAACTAGAACCGTAAAGCATAGCACATGCGGGCGGAAAAAGATACAACCGCCTTTTCCATCCCCATTATTTTATTAAACCATTGACAAACACTCGTGAACTGTCGTATTATTTCATTTAAGTATGGTAAGTTCTGTTCTTGAAGGCGTAAGTTTTACCGCTCAGATTTACCTGTCTGGGCGGTTTTTTTATGTGGGAACAAGACGGAACTTCCAGGGTAGACATTCAATCACTAGAAAGAGGTTCTCTGAAAATGGAAAAAGAAAAAGGAACCGTCAAATGGTTCAACTCGAGCAAGGGTTACGGGTTCATCTCTCGTGAATCGGGGGATGGCGACGTGTTTGTGCACCACAATGAAATCAACGGAGAAGGGTTCAAAAGTCTCAATGAAGGTGACCGCGTCGAATTTGTGGTTACCCAGGGACAAAAAGGACCCGCCGCAAGTGACGTGACCGTTATTTAGGAAAAGCACTTCGATTATTAATCCCGTGCCGTCTCCTCCATTCCCAAGCCGGCACGGGATTTTTTTGTCCAGTCTTTAATTCGCCCTTTCCCAAACCGATCCCTCAACGCAACCCCCATCTTCCAGTTCCTTGCTCATAGCACCCTCAAACATGAAACATGGCAGATTTTTCATTCTGACGATTGACACTCACGGTGCACCTTTCATTCCTTCCTTGTAATAACGCCACAAAAAATTTGATTTTGTTCGATACATTCTATATTTTCAGGGCAAATATTTCCTGGGAAGACACTGCTATTTTCACCGGGTCTCCCAGGCAGATTTCTGGCAGTTCAATAAAGCCTATGAAAAAATACTACCTCATAATTATTTCTATGTTTATATTCACCGGGCTTGTAATGGCTGAAAATAACTATGAATGCACCTATTCTAAATCCAAGGAGAAAGATCTGGTTGCTGAGAAGAATTGTTTGTCATATTCCGAAGGCATTCGCAACCAAGTTACAGGAGGCGACGCACTTATCTCTAGAAAAGTCTGCACCACTGCATTTTACGATGAAAATGGTCTCGGGCATCTATACAGCTCAGTTGGGGTTTTCTACTTTACAAAGTCCGGACTTGCAAGAAAAACATTGAATTATGATAACGGTCCTGATTATTTTGAGAATGGAATGGCTCGGACTGAATGGAAGCGAAAAATAGGATTCTTCGATAAAAGGCTTTCTATCGTCATCGAGCCTAAGTATGAATTCGCGTTTCCTTTCAAGAAAGGTCTTTCTAGGGTTTGTATAGGTTGTAGTCAAAGAAAAGTGGGTGAACATATTGAGATAGTTGGAGGGAAATGGGGAGCTATTAACGTAAAAGGTGAAATAGTTCAACCCATCGAGTATTCGAAATCTGAACTGGAAACGAAGTTAGAATAGGCGCTTAACAATGGAATACACCAGATCCACAGCACCTTACAAGGGAATTTTGGGACATGAAAATGGCAGTTTAAGACTTCAAAACGCGTATTTTTGGAATGAAATCGTAACTTGTCAATAACTCCGGGCGACTCAATATAGAAGAGACATATGAAATCCAATGAATGTCAACAACATAGCTTGGTCCGACCCCGGACATCCTGAGACAAGATTTTTCACCGCCTTATTGATTTCTCAACAGGAAGAGGAGAACAAAGGAAATGAATATCACTGAAGCGAAAGAGATTCTGGGGGATACGTTTCGTTTTACCGTTGAGGACACGGATAGGGTCATTCAGCAGTTGAAATTGCCCAAAGATGCGAAAATCTTGGATGTAGGAACAGGACATGGAAATTTGGCAATCACGCTCGCATTGAATGGTTATCGTGTTTTGACAGGAGAACCTGCAGATGATGAGCCCATATATGCGACACAGGAGTGGCACGCCAATGCCAAAAAAGTAGGTGTTGGTGGTTCAATAGAGTTCAAGACTTTTG
>JAUVSF010000548.1 GCA_030597245.1 Acidobacteriota bacterium | reverse complement strand
GGTAAATTGTACACAAGGGTGCCACTGATCACAACCTCGAAAGGTGCCGGGTACATTTATCTAGTGATTTGATGTTCCCAGAGGTTGCCGGGGATGCCTGGGCCGAGACGGGTGTTCCTCGGTCGGGCGGTGTGTCGCGGCTTCAACCGGTGACACGAGAGCCCAAGGGAGTCCCTGGCGATTCTTGGGGTGGAGTGGTGCCGTTTGCGGATGAGGGATCTTGCGGAGATACTGGGCAGGTTCCCGGTAACGGTGGCAGCGCAGGTTCTGCGGGTTGTCCGCCGTCGTAACGACGGCTCTGAAAAGACAGCCCATACCGAAGCACTGGATCCGGAGCCCTGCGAACGGAAGAGAGAGAAAGGCTAGATACATGTACCTGACACCTTTTCATTTGAAGAATAATCCAATATTCAACCATAAACCACTAAGATTCCATATGTTATGGCCTAACATTTCGCTGCAATGGACTCTGACTTTGTCCGGTTTTGTGCACGCTCGCTTCGCTCACAAACACAAAACCAGCCAATCCGGCCTTCGGCCGGCCGTCAGATCCATTGAGCTTGGCCGAACCCCGCGGTTAAGTTTGTGTAGGCCAAAGCTGTCCCACACCTCACCGAAAAGTAATGTTGCGACCTCCACCGCTCAACCGGGCCCTCACGCTTGACAACCGCACCTGTGCGTATTGCGGGACGCCACTCGATAGCGAAAACCAGACAAAGGAACATGTCGTTGGACGGCGCTTTGTACCAAGAGGGTCTCTAGACGGTGAATGGAACCTAATTCTACGCGCCTGTCGCACCTGCAATCGACTCAAGGCAGATCTGGAAGATGATATCTCTGCAATCTCACTCGCAGGGAGAGAGTGGTTCAATCGTCAAGGTACGGACAAGAGCGATCTCGACGAGATCCGAAGAAAGGCAAGTGGAAGCAAGAGCAGAAAGACCGGGAAGGCGGTAATCGATAGCCAGGAGGACCTCACCTTCGAACTACCGTTTGGGCCCGGTAACACCTTCTCCTTCTCGACAATCAGCCCACCTCAGGTCGAACACCAACGGGTATACGAACTCAGCCGCCTCCAAGTATCGGCGTTCTTCTATGTCATCACTTACGACGAGGCTACACGGATTGGGGGATTCTTGCCCGAGGGCTTCTACCCACTCTCTCCCGCACACAGGCCCGACTGGGGAAACCAACTGCACAGGGCGTTTATGAAGTCCGTAGCGAATTGGCACTTGCGCTGGGTTGGGATCACGGCCTCGGCGAACTTCAAGTCGATCGTCCGATGCCACCCCGATCTCCCTTGCTGGGCGTGGGCGCTCGAGTGGAACAGGAACTACCGCGTCATCGGTTTCGTTGGCTCACAAGCGGTCACGGCCGAAACCTATGCCACGCTTCCTAAGGGCCCGCGCAGAAATAACTTCACATTTTAGAGAGCGGATGCTTCGAGTAAGGTAAGAGCGGGAGGACTAACGAGGGGGGCTGGAGTATCGATCGCAGTATCGTGGTCGGGCTGCGTACCGTCGTCGTGGGTTTTCGGTGAGATGGTGTAGTTCCATTTCCCGAGGGGGTCGTTTCTGCTGATGTTGATCTCGTGGAACTCCTTGGCTGAGACCTTGATTCCCTTCTCGTACACGTCCTGGTCACGGTACGCGTTGATTCGGAAGCCGGTCTTGGTCTGGGTGTTCTGGGCGAAATTGAGGATGGTGTCGCAGCTCTCGAGAGGGACCCCGGCCCAGTTTTTGCTGATTTCGCTGAACATCCTGTGTTCGATTGGGTTCCATTTACTTGCACCGGATGGATAGTGAGCGACCGTGATGTTGAGGCCACACTCGTCGGCGAGGCGTTCTTGGAGGAACCTCTTCCATGCACGTGGTCGTGCCCCGTTACTCCCGCCGGAGTCGGCAAGAATGAGCAGCCGCTTTGCCGTTTTGTAATGGTAGCGACCATGTCTTTTCCACCATGTGACGATGCTGTTGACAGCGAACTCCGGCGTGTCCGCGGATTGCCCGACAACAAGCACGCCGGAGTTTCGCCACATGTCATAGATGCCGTAGGGGCAGGCAATGCCGATGGCTTCGGAGCGAAAATCATGGTCTTTGACGGGCTTGGCATCGCGGCGCCATGTTTGCCCTGGGTTTTTGAACAGACCGACCAGCTCCTTCTTTTTTGAATCAACGCTGATTACCGGATCCCCTGTGGCGAAGAAGTCCTCGCGTAGCTGCTTGATGATGCCAAATTGCCGGTCGCGGTCAGGGGAGTTTCCCGCCGAAAGACACTTCTTGTTGCTCTTCAGGGAATACTGGAGGTCACCCAGTAACCGACGAACTACCGCTGCCGAGACTTTGATACCGAGACGCTCAGCAAGGCAGTGGGCGATCCTTTCCGAAGTCTCATGCGTCCATCTCCTATCCGACATCGGATCGCCAGCCGCCTCTGGCTCGAGTATGGAACGGATCTCGTCCACTATCTCAGGTGTTTTTTTTCGACTCGTTTCGCGCCACCGCCTGTTCTTCGCACCGTTTCACGGTCCACGGAGCCCAAGAAAAGTTCCCTCCGCCCCTTCGCGACGGTATGCGGGTCCAGATCAAGAAGACCGGCAATTTTCTGATCACCGCCATGTCCCAACTTCGCTGCTTCCAGACCAGCAAAAAGCCGTCTCTGCTTTTCGTCCAGCAAGCTGAAAAACAGAATGATCCCAGCCTTCAGTTCGTCCGCAAGCAGTGCGATTTCCAAACCCCCACCCATCTCGCGTCGCGCTTCTTGCTCACCGCGCATCAAGATCTGTCGCCTTCGCTCTCCTGCGTCTGCAGACGTGTAGACAAAAGTGCCCTCGAACTTGCGCCGCGCAATCCTCTCGCGCCGAACGAGTTGAAGCAGGGTGTGCTTGACCTCTACCTGAAGCACAACCTCCAACTCACTCGCTGTGTATCCTGTCTCTGACCGCTCAATCAGGACAGCCGCTGTTTCAAGGAGATTGCCATACTGACTGAACATCACCGAACGGCATGACCAAAGGCCCAGATCGTCGAAAACCGGAATACGGGACAAGGTGTAATACTGTCCTCGATGCGAATAGCTGGAACGATAGCCTACCCGACTAAGAGACCGAAATACCGTCATTGTCGACTCCGTGCCGACCGCCGACTTTAATTCGCCGATCGTAGCTATCTCGTTCCTAGTCAACAGGTTCTGAATGCCTTGGTCACGTTTCTCCGCAACATCCATCTGGTATAGTTCCCCCTTCAAATTCATCCGCTGGGATAACTATACCACAATCAAATTCAATGCACCACAATCGCAACATATTTATATTCGGTTACTTTCAATCTGTGAATCGAGAACACAATCAACCTAGCACTGGTACATTTGCCCTCGATAATGTGAAGTTATTTCTGCGCGGGCCCTTAGCGTCCAGGCGGGCGCGAAACCCGCCATCGCGGTTCACCAGGGGCGTCAGGTTGAGGTACTCGTTCTTGTGGCCTTCCTGGTAGGGCCGTACGATCTTCTTGATGCGCAAGCTCTCCGCCCACATCGGCGCGTCCGACTCCCCCAGGGACAGCGCCTCCGGACTGGACCGCGCCTCCACCCACAGCGGCACGGCAACCGCACACAGCGGTTCGCCCGG
>JAUVSF010000376.1 GCA_030597245.1 Acidobacteriota bacterium | reverse complement strand
CTTCTTGAAACTCGTTAGCATGATGGCTGAACGCTGCATTCTCTTCCTACCACAACAGTCTGTCCCAGAGTACCGTTTTTGGATGAGAGAGCGCTACCCACACGGGAAACCGTGTCAACCCAGCAAGTGACGCGAAGCTAGCAACAAGCTGCTTTCGAGTCCAGCGGACGTCGTAGACGAACCTCAGGGTCGTCGCAACGGCTTGAATCTTTGGAAGAAGGCAGTATAGCATCACCTGCGTGAAAGTTCGGACCCCCAAACGAAAGCAAAAGCCCAGGGAGTCACAAGCACGGACCTTGTTGTCAACGGTCCCTCCCGTGATTGCAGCTTGTTTGCTGGTTGTTCTGCCATGGGTGGTCGCCTTTTCCGGGTTGGACAAGTTCAGGCTTCCCAAGTCTGCCATTGCCACGGTCGGCATTTTGCTTCTCGCGACTTCTCTGTTCGCGGCGGCTAAGTTGAGAGTCAGATTTGGGCGCTTTAGCTGGGAGAGCCTTTTCCTGGTTGCGATCGTTTACGCCGGAGGGCATTCCCTGATTCTTGGACGCTATCCGGCCAGTTGGGTCGGCCTGTTCAACCTGAGTGTCTACTGTCTTCTGTTTGTGTCTTTCGTCTCGTTGGCAAATCCTCGTTTTCAGCGCCGGATCTGGTTGTGGATAGGCGCTGTGCTTGGGGCACATTCAGTCCTCACGGTGCTCCAGTTTTATGGCCTGCTCCCGCAGGTGCTCGATGTGGGGGGGCGGGTTTTGCGTGGCAGGCTGACACCGGCCGGGTTGCTGGGTGAGGTAAACAGCGGGGGATTCCTCTTCGGGTTGGTTTCCCTGATCATGGTGTACTACCTCGTAGCTGAGGAAGACGGTCGCCTGAGACTGGTGGCATTGCTGTTCCTGGGTCTCAATCTACTTGGGTTGGCCTACACTCGAACTCTGACCGCGGTAATCGGGCTGATCGTCTGTTCCGCCATTTGGCTGGTGTTTCATCACTGGTGGCTTTTTCGTTTCAAGCGAGACACCGCACGACGGAGTTTGGTAACACTCTGGCTGTTCCTGACAGTTTTCCTGGCCGGTCTTGTACTCGTAGGTAGAGAGGCAGGTTTGAGTGCAAGGCTAGGGAGCGTTTGGAGCCTTGTGCAGCGGGGAGAGTGGACGGTGGCGACAGCGGGGCGCCAGCCCGTCTACAAATTGACTGGGAGCATGATCGGCGAGAAGCCCTTTACAGGGAGGGGCCTGAATTCCTTTGGAGAAGATTTCTTCTACTACAAGGCAGAATCAGAAGCCGGCCAGAACGTTCGGCTGCTGAGCCAACCCGGGGCTTTCAGAGAAGTCCATAATGAGTATCTACAAGTCTGGGTAGAACTTGGGCTTCTGGGCTTGTTACTCTTCCTGTCCCTTTTTGCGATCCCGGTCATTCGGTCTGTCGTCATTCTACGCAACGAGGAGAATGGGAGAAGAAGCTATTGGATAGGCATACTGACGATTGGGCTGATTTTCGTCGGCATTGACTGTCTCGCTTTCTTCCCGCTCCATGTCACGGTGACGGCATTCTATATCGTGTTCTTGCTGGCCTGTCTCCGGTACTTCCAGAACCCTTCGGGTCAGGAATCAGAAGCAGAAGTGGGATGGACTCCCCGGAAGATGCTGGTTGGCACAGCTGTACTTCTGCTTGTGACTCTAGTGGTCGGGTACGTTCAGTCCAGAAAGTGGGAAGTGAACAGCCAGTTGGAAGTGGCCGCATTTCTGCTTGAGCGTGCTTCGGTTGGAACTTACACAGCTGCACAGAAACGCGTTTTTGCGGACGAAGCCTTGTCTCGACTCGAGGCTGCTGAGGCGCTGGCTCCTGTAATGCCGGAGGTGCACAATCTTAGAGGCTCTGCATTGATGATCGCAGGCCGTTTTTCTGACGCGATTGTGAGTTATCAAAGAGCCGCTCAACGAATCCCCAGTCCTGAGGTGCTCACCAATCTTGCTGCTGCCTTTATTGCCGACCGGCAGTTCAGTTTGGCAGAGGAATCATTGACCCTGGCGCTGCGTTATGAACCGGCCTATCCGAAGGCGATGGAAGCCAGGAATTACCTTGCGAGAGTGCGTGAATGAGAATTGGCTTTGATTTACGTCCTGCGCTCAAGAAAAACTCTCGAAGGAGAGGGATCGGAAGGTACACGTCAAGTTTGTTTGGGGCTCTTCAGTCGGCGAACCAGCACTTCGAGTTTGTGGCTTATACTTTGGGCAGTCAAACCTGCAGCGATTTTCGTGATTGCGAACTGCGACGACTTTTTTATCTAAAATATCCAAGCCGGTTGAATTGGCTGTTTGAACCGTATCTATTCCAGCGGGCCATTCAGAAGGATCGGTTAGACCTGTTTCATGCCACCGATGTCACCGCCATCCCCCGTAGCAAAGGGGTTCCCGTCCTGGCCACGGTTCACGACCTGATTCCCTGGGTATTCTGGGACGAAACGGTCAGAAGCGTCCCTAAAGACTTCACCTGCGCCCTCGAGGTAGCACGCAGAAGGATTGCAGGTACGGATTGGTTGCTCACCAGTTCGAAGTACTCCAAGCAGGATATCGCTGACCGATTGGGATTCCCTTTAGACCGGATCGAAGTCACCTATTTGGGCTGTAGCAACCGAATTCTCCCTCAGGAAGAGCGGTTTGCCAGGGAGAAGCTCAAAGCGCTCTATCAGCTGGAAGGGCCATTCCTTTTCTACGTCGGAGGGAGCGATTTCCGAAAGAACCTGCCGTTCTTGATTCGGGTTTTCTCACGTGCCAGGGAGGAGGGTTACTCGGGAAAACTCGTCCTGGCCGGCGAGACGTTCTGTTGGGATGTTTCTGAGATGCGAGGCTTAAAGCGGCTGATCTCCAAATGTGGTGTTGAGTCATCCGTTGTCTTCCCAGGGTATGTCGAGGATGAGGTCTTGAGTTGTTTTTACTCGGCCTGCGAGTTCTTTGTGTTTCCTTCTCTTTACGAGGGATTTGGCATCCCGGTTGTTGAAGCCTTGAAATGCGGTGCACCGTTGCTCTTGAGTGATCGCACGTCGATTCCTGAAGTTGCCGGGGACTGTGCTTTCTATTTCAATCCGGAAAATGAGGATGACTTTTCGGCTGTTTTCAGAGAAGCTTTAGAGAGTGGGGAGAAGGTTCGCGAGTTCCGAGCCCGGGGAATGGAGAGAGCTGCACGGTTCACATGGGAAAGAACAGCTGCAGAGGTACTGGCCTTATACGACAAGATCGGCGATCGAAAGGTTAAGTAGGAATTGCCGAAAATAGGGATAGACACTCGTTCACTAAGGAGGGGGCCGTTAGGCGTGGCTACTTACGTCCGGGAGCTTCTGCGGTATCTTCCGGAGCTGGATCCCCTGGACAGTACCTTTCCGAAGAACAACTTCCTTTGGAACAATGTGTACCTGCCCTTCTGTCAACTTCGCAAACGGTGGCCCCTTTATCACTCCCCCTCGTATACCGGGCCTCTGGTTAACGTGCGTCCCCTGGTGCTTTCGGTCCATGACATTTCATATCTCGTTCGTCCCGAATGGTACCCATATACTTCAGGACCCTTACGCAGAGCCTATTACGAGGCTTCGATTCGAGTGGCCGAAAGAGTGATAGTCCCTTCCGACTTCTCAGCGGACGAAGTGACTCGTCTGTTTCCGCATTCGGGTTCAAAGATCCGCCGAATTCATCTCGGAGTTTCGAGTGAGTTTTTCCCGGACCCGGAGCGAGCTGCTCTGGTGCGGGAAGCTCTGGAACTTCCTTCGGAATACCTGCTCCACGTTGGTGACCTGCACAATCGCCGGAACATCCCCAGGATCATACAAGTCGGAAAGAAGCTGCAGATGCCGGTTGTTCTTGTGGGGCGCATCTTTGATCGCGAGCTGAGACTTCCAGAGGGAATAAGACTGTTGAGCGGCCTCTCACAGGAAGACCTGCGGGGGGTGTACTCCGGGGCAGCCGTGTTCCTCTATGCTTCACTCTACGAAGGCTTTGGACTGCCTCTCCTCGAGGCGATGGCCTGTGGGATCCCCGTTGTAGCAGCCCGTAGGACTGCGATCCCTGAAGTCTGTGGTGAAGCCGCGATTCTGGTTGAGCCTCAAGTTGAAGGGTTGGCTGAAGGAGTCCGGATGGCCCTGGAACAGAGATCTTCCTGGGTCGAACGCGGGCTTAAGCGGGCCGAGCAATTCTCTTGGAAAGCAACCGCCGAGGGAACCCGCCGCATCTATCAGGAACTCCTCGGCTAACCGGGATAATTCGAACCACAAAGACACGAATTCACAAAGAATTCATAGTGCTTTTGTGACTTAGTGGTTAATCCATTGCCGCTATCGGTCTGACCCGACTTTCGGCTCGGGGGCCAGGGACAACCTTAAACGACTCCACCAATACTTCAGGCGGATTCCCAGCAAGACTGCAAATCTCTCAATAGTCCCGGAGTCAGCAAGGAAGTGCTTTCGGTAGAAGATCTCCATCGCGTTGTGGAAATGGTAGTTACTGGCCCTGGGGTGGCGTGTGGAGCTCACCCGCTTGAAATGGGTAATCACCGCTCCTGGATAGTAGTAGACCTTCCAGCCTCCCTGGGTAGCCCGAAAGCAGAAATCCAAATCTTCTCCGTAAAGGAAGAAGGCCTCATCGAGGTATCCAATCGCGGCCAGGACTTCGTGCCGAAACATCAGGAATGATCCGGAAACGGCTTCCACTTCATGAGCCTCATTCTGGTCAATGTCTCCATAGTTGTAGTCTGCGAAACGCCGACTGCGTGGGAAAACCTTAGCTAGCCCGAACAGCTTACTCAATGCGACAGACGGCCGGGGAATCCGTCGCCGGCAAGCGAGTTGCAGAGTCCCATCAGGGTTATTGACACGGCAACCTGCTATTCCGACCTCAGGGTTTTGAATCAGAAAGTTGAACGTACGATCAATCGCTCTGTCTGCAACGACACAATCCGGGTTCAACAGGAGGTAGAAGTCTGCAGTTCTGTATCGGATTCCCTGGTTACAGGCGGTCGAGAAGCCGTAATTCGCCTCGTTGAGAATGAAATGAGTATTCGGAAAAGCCCTCTCGAGGTGTGCGAAGTCCTGATTGTCAGAAGCGTTATCAACGACCACCGTGTGAAAGGGTGTCGCGCTTGACTGGGTGAAGATGCTCTCGAGGCAGTTCTGCAGGTAGTCTGTTGAGTTGTAGTTGACGATTACGATTCCGAGAGAGCTCATGATTTCGCCGGAGGTTTCCTTCGATATCTAAGCCAGTTGGGATCAAGAAACT
>JAUVSF010000678.1 GCA_030597245.1 Acidobacteriota bacterium | reverse complement strand
GATCACCCTCCTTCGCTAAAGCTATGGAGGGCAGGCCGATCACCAATACCACCACCGGAAGAACCCTGCTGGTGTAGAATCTTTTGTCATGTTCCGTCGACGGAAAAGCATCGAGGTTGATGTCGGAGGAGTGAAGATCGGCTCCGATAACCCGATAGTCGTCCAGTCGATGACAAACACCGACACGGCTGATGTTGAGGGAACTGTCGAACAAATCCGCGAACTCGAGGCGGCCGGGTCAGAATTGGTCAGAGTGACCGTCAATACGGATGAGGCGGCTCTCGCAGTACCAAAGATTGTGGACAGCCTGGCTGAGAAGGGGAGTGAGATTCCCGTTATCGGCGACTTCCATTACAACGGACATCTGCTTCTCACTCGGCATCCGGAGTGTGCCTTGCGGCTTGCCAAGTATCGAATTAACCCCGGGAACGTAGGGATGGGGCGTCACAGGGATCGGAACTTCGCCCAGATGCTTGAAGTTGCCATCGAGCAGGGAAAGCCGATTCGGATCGGTGTGAACTGGGGGTCCCTGGATCAGAAACTTCTCGCCAGGCTGATGGATGAGAATGCGGAACGACCGGATTCAAAAGACTCTGCTGAAATAATGCGAGAGGCCATCGTTCTGAGCTGTTTGGAGTCAGCGAAGGCAGCGGAAGAGATCGGCCTGCCCCACAATCAGATCATACTAAGCGCCAAAGTCTCGTCGGTCCCCGAGCTCGTGAGTATTTATCGGACACTGGGGAGCCGTTGTGACTACCCTCTACATCTGGGCTTGACTGAGGCTGGGATGGGAGACCGTGGAATTGTGGCGAGTGCTGCGGGCCTGGCTGTTCTCCTCGAGGAAGGGATCGGAGACACGATCCGTGTCAGCTTGACACCTGACCCCGGAGCCCCGAGGTCTCGGGAAGTGTTCGTAGCACAGCAAGTCTTACAGGTTTTGGGGATACGTCATTTTGTTCCACAGGTGAGCGCTTGCCCGGGGTGTGGAAGGACAACCAGCAGCTTTTTCCAGCAGCTGGGCAAGGAGGTCCAGTCTTACCTGACCGAGGCGATAGCACAGTGGAGGTCGATCTATCCTGGAGTTGAGGAACTCACGGTGGCTGTTATGGGCTGTGTTGTAAACGGGCCGGGTGAATCGAAGCATGCAGATATAGGCATATCCCTGCCCGGGACAGGGGAGGAACCGAAGGCTCCCGTGTATGTTGACGGGCGCCATTTCGTGACCTTGAAAGGTCCGAGGATTGCTGAGGATTTCATCAAGATTCTGGCTCAGTATGTGGAGGAACGCTTTGGCCGGGAGAGTTAGGAGTCTGTGTGGCGGAAAGGAAGTGGTCATTTCCTTCTGGCGGCTAAGGCTCCTAGCCTGGATTGCTTCCGAACTTGATCTGGCGTCCTCGTTTTGTCCCGGGGATTCGAGTCTTTTCCCACACGTTCCAGTCGAGTTTAGTAAGATTAGGGCTTCAAGAGGGTGATTCCTTGGGAGCCGGCCGCCCCGGTTCCAGTTTCTTCTAACCAGTAGGGAATTGAATGAGGGGGATTAGCAGTGATCCAAGTAGAAAACCTTACGAAGCGGTACGGAAGATATACTGCGATCAACGACGTCAGCTTTGAGGTTGAGAAAGGAGAGATCCTGGGTCTTCTTGGCCCCAACGGAGCTGGAAAAACGACGACGATGCGAGTTCTTGCCGGGTTCTTCCCCGCTTCTGAAGGCCGGGCCCGAGTAGCCGGGTATGACGTTTTCGAAGAACCGCTTGAAGTGAAACGCCGAGTTGGCTATCTGCCGGAAAACCCTCCGCTCTACACAGAGATGACCGTGGACAGCTTCTTGTCCTTTGTGGCTCGGATCAAGGGTGTTCCGAGATCTGATCTGGGTGAGCGTCTGGAGTACTCGAAGGAGTGCTGTGGGTTATCAGACAATGGAGGCCGCCTGATCAAGCACTTGTCGAAGGGCTATCGACAGCGAGTCGGCCTCGCCCAGGCGCTGATTCACAACCCGGAGGTGCTGATTCTGGACGAGCCGACGATCGGGCTTGATCCCAATCAGATCAGCGAGGTTCGTGAATTGATCAAGAGTCTCGGGGGTGACCATACAATCATCCTGTCTACACACATCCTTCCTGAAGTGAGCATGACCTGTGGGCGAGTGATTATTATCAACGAAGGGGAGATTGTTGCAGTCGATACTCCTGAAAACCTGACTCGACAGCTCAGTGGGGGGCAGCGTATCGAACTTGAACTCGCGGGGCGAGTCGATCAACTTCCGACTCTACTGGGTGGTGTGAGTGGAGTCCAGACGGTGGGAAGTCTCGAAGAAACTAACGGGAGGATCCGAGTCTGGGTCGAGTCGGTACCGGGCACCGAGATCCGGCATCTACTCGCTCGAACGCTGGTTGAATCCGGATTCGAGCTTTATCAGATTCATGCCGAAGGGAGAACCCTGGAAGAAGTGTTCAAAGAATTGACGACGAAGGAGGCGGCGGCATGAGGAATTATCTTGCCATCGTCGGCAAGGAACTGGGGACGCTCTTCGTTAGTCCCATCGCCTATGTTGTCCTGGCAGTTTTCTATGGGGTTTCGGGATATTTCTTCTACATCATTCTGAGTTTCTACGTTCAGCAGTCTTCGATGCGGCAAATGGGTCCTTCACCCTTTCCCCTGGATGTTCCGGGACT
>JAUVSF010000132.1 GCA_030597245.1 Acidobacteriota bacterium | reverse complement strand
TCGAGTGGGTCTTCCTCCATTGAGAATGAATGGAAGTACCCAGCCTCACTGAGCAGTTCTCGGCCAGTGTGTACCATCGGTTCCACAAACCGGTACCCAATCTGTGCCGCTCGCTCGATTCCGACCGCGAAGGGTTTGTCTTCGCATCGAATGAACTCCAGATTGATACCCGGCTCGATACTCATACGTCCCACTCCTTTCGCCACTCGATACAAGCCTTCTCCTTATAGGCAAGGTTGCCGATATGACAGGCCATCGCTGAGTAGTGCCCGTCCACGGCCGTAGCGTTTGGGTCCTTTCTTGTGCGCATGCAGTCGAGCCAATTAGAGAGATGCTCGCGGGACGAACCGTACGGTCCTTTGCGGGAGATCTCCTGACTTCGCCCTCTGACGGGAGGTGTCAAGAAGGTATACCCATCGCGGAAGATGGAAAGTCTTCCCCCGGTTCCCATGAAGACAATGTCCGTCACCTCGCTTCCCGCGAAGTCGGTTATTGTCGCCTCGAACGTAATATTGATTCCTTCCGGGTATTCGAGAACGAGGTTGATGTTGTCGGGCGTATCTCTCCCATCCTCAAAATGGAAGATGCCGCCGAGTCCAGTAGCATACTTGGGGCGCTCGATTCCGAGGTACCAGTGAGCGACATCCACCATATGCACGAAGAGCCCTCCGGTCATCCCTCCTGTGGAAAAGTCCCAGTAGGCGAAGCGATTGAAGTACCGCTTCGGATCCCAAGGTATCTTCGGCAGCCACGCAAGGAGGGCGTCCCAGTCAAGATCCGATGGCTTAGTCTCCATTCCCGGAGGAATCTTGACGGTATACCCCGCATTCTTGTTCCAGATCGTCCTGACCATATGCACCTCACCAATCCTCCCAGAGTCGATGAACTGCTCTTTGGCCTCCACAAAATAGGGCATGCTCCGCTGCTGCATCCCGACTTGAACAACACGTTTCGTCTCACGCACAGCGCGCACGACTTCCGGCCCCTGTTCAGGCAGGGACGTCATCGGCTTCTCGACATAAACGTCCTTTCCTGCCCGGCAGGCATCGATCGTTATCTGCGCGTGGACATGGTCCAGGGTCCCTATGACCACTCCATCCACATCATCTCGTTCCAACAGCTTCCTGTAGTCAGGATACTTTTCAACCCTGGCCCCTACCCTGGTTTCCCACTCTTCACAGCGGCGCCCCCAGATGTCACTGACCGCAACCCACTCAATGCCACCCACCTGGTTAAGCTGCCGACTCAAGCTCTGAGCACGCCCACCGGTTCCAATGACACCAAGCCGAATCCTGTCGTTGGCACCGATGATCTTTGAGCGGGACGCAGCTGAGCTAACAGAAGCCACCGCCGAAACTGCCAGGAATTCCCTTCTCGAAACACCGTTTCTTTTGCCCATTCGAACCTCCTCATGAATCAAGCCATCCACCTCAAATCATATACGGCCTCGGCCCGGATCTACAGCCCAATTCCAAGTGGGGAGGACAGGTGGCGTGAGACGGGGTTATTTCGCGCAAAGTTCGCCAAGGGACAAAACGTATCCAGGACAGGGTCTCGATTACGATTACGATCAGGAGCACGAGCACGAACGGAGATACCGGCCATCCCCGGTTCCACCCCGATAACCGATTACCGATAACCGATTACCGCCCCTCCCATTCACCAGGCAAGACCGACAGAAGAGGTCAGAAACCGCATGAATGGGCCTCCAAGCCGGCAATATCCGGCAAAGTCGTCGATGAATCGAGGCTTACAAGTCTCTTCCTCACTTAGAGTCTTGAAGATCAAGAAGTCTTTTCGCTTCAGATCTTCCAGCAGAGGATGGTTGGGATCAAACCCACGGGGCGCCCTCTTCAGTGACTCACCGCCCAACTTGAAGTCGCGCAGGAGTTTCGGAGCGCTCACGATTCCCTTCCATTCATCCGACCGATCGACGATCGCACTGCGAATGCTGGTAGCAGTCTTGCTATCGGGATGCCACAACCCCATCCCCATGAACGCGTTTCCCGGCTCGAGGTGAAGGTAGAACCCGGGGGTGTGGACATCTTTTGCACGCTCATGGCGAAACTGTATGCCGGCCGCGGTCTTGTACGGTGTTTTGTCACGAGAAAAGCGGACATCACGGTAGATCCGGAAAAGCGATCCACCGCTGCGACGAGCATCGGCCACGAAATGTGGACTGACCTCGCCCAGGCGCAACCCAAACTCCATCACAAACTGGAGCAAGGGCTCCCTGACATCATCTTCATATTGCTGCTTATTGGCCAAGAACCATTCCCGGTTGTTGTTTTCCTTCAAACTCCGAAAAAACTGAAACAACTCGGGCGTAATATGTCCTTTTTTCGCCATCACAAACTAACCTTCCTCCACCTATCGAGTCCGGTTTCTGAAAAGGATGCCATCGGCTGCGGGATTCACGGGAGAGGACCTTGCGCAACCTAATGGTGGTCTCGCGGTCGCGGGGTCTCGGGGGTTGGGTTGCAGGAATCAGTCAGCTTGGCGACACTTCTGACGGTACCGAGCGATGGCAACCTGAGTTTTTCCCCGCATTCCATGGGGGGCAAGCCGGCCACAGACTCCGTGGTCCCCAATCGGTTCACAAAGCATCCGGCACCAACGCGCCTGGTGTCCCACCATCGGACATCGCAACACGGTATAGTTGGGTACGCGTTTTGGTCTCAAGCGCCGCTTTCTCAGAATTCCCATTCGACATCAAGTATAGCGGATCCTCAGTCCTTTAACCCGGACAAATCATAGACTCACCACCAAGACACCAGGAGCACCGAGGATAAAGGGTGCCCCAGCAGGTCGATCAGCAGTCACGACTTGCTCTTGTCCCCTTCGAGCTCTTTTTTCGCCTTTTCCAATTCGCGCATAGCCTCTTCGACAATTCGGTCGATGTCAATCTCTTCCAGAGCTTTAAGGGCTTCCTTCTGGATGTCGATGGCTCGAAGGGCTTCTTCCGAAGCGGCGAGAGCATCTGCGATGATCTTATCGATGTCTACTCCAGCCATCGCCCGATCGATCTCTTCCTGAAGGTTCTGGTTCTCGAGGGCCTTCTGGGACTGCTCAAGAGCATCTTTGACGATTCGGTCCACATCCACACTGTGGATGGACTCCTGAACCTTAACCTGTATTTTCGCCTGTTCCAGGGCCTCCCGAACCTGTTCCATAGCCTGATGAACGACCGAGTCAATATCTACTTGCTCGAGGGCCTTCTGAATCTCCTCTCTAATCTGTTCACTTTTGACTTTGGATGATTCTTCAACCTGTTTCTTCGTATTCGGCTGTTCTGCCTGCTCCGCCTGAGCGACGCTTATCTGGACCAGAACCATACAGACCGCAAGAAGCAAACCCACCAGGCAGCTATACCGAACGAGCCTTTTTGACGATTTCATTCCTAAATATCCCCTTTCCTCAATTGTCGCTATCACTATTATCGACGAAGAAGCCGCCCGAAAAGTTTAGGTTTTTCTTCCGTACGAAATCCGACTAACCGATTCTCTCTGCCGAACCTCCCCTCGAGAAACCCCGTCTCTTCACTTAAATCACACAGGTCGAATGTATTTCGGAGAGGTAGTTTTCTGACTTACTAGGGCAGCGCCCTTGCGATGGCCTTGATAACACAGCTGTTTTCGAACGACTGAACAGGAAAAGCGCCCTTCCAACATGAAATTCCCAGGAGGTTGAATATGCGTTCATACGGGGCAAGTCTTCTAATGCGTTTCAAGAGCCACCTCACTACCCATTCCGACCGGGTTGCCCTGGCCAAAGGAGCGTTCCTGTCGTTTCTAGTTTTCACCGTCAGTTGCTTACCTGCATTAGCAGAGATAGTCGAACTGGACCCAGTCAAGGACAATACTCTGTATGAAAACAGTCAGGGCCTGGTGAGCAACGGGGCCGGCACTTCTCTATTCGTCGGCAGGACAGCGCAAGGTGATATCAGGCGTGCCCTTCTAGCCTTCAACCTCTCAAACGATATTCCAGCTGATTCAACAGTGAACAGCGTTTCTCTGACGCTGAACATGAACCGAACTCAAGACGGTAACTCGCGCACGATCAGCGTCCGTCGGGTGCTGAAAGACTGGGGCGAGGGCACCTCTGACGCTGGTGGCCAGGAAGGCGGAGGAACCAACGCCACAACCGGCGATGCCACCTGGATCCATACCTTCTTCAACTCGAGCACCTGGAGCAATCCTGGCGGCGATTTCGTTTCGCCGTCCTCAGCCTCCCGGGAGATCAGTGGGAATGGATCCTATACCTGGGAATCAACCTCGCAGCTGGTCGCAGACGTTCAAAACTGGGTTGATGACCCGACGGGTAACTTCGGCTGGGTTCTCATCGGCGGTGAAAGCGCTTCAACCACTGCAAGAAGGTTTAACAGCCGAGAGTCGAGTTCCTCATCACGACCCAAGCTGACCGTTGATTTCACGGCTCCAGCAGTCGAAGACGGGACCCTGACCATGATTTTCCCGCAATTCGTCAATGGAGCCGGAAACGCAAGCCGCATAATCTTGAGAAACAACAGCGCCACTTCGGCATCCGGAAGGATCCGGTTCAAGGACACGAGTGGTAATCCGACATCCGTTCCGATTGGTGGTCAGATGGTCCAGACCTTTGACTGGGCCCTGGAGGCGTGGGGCTCCCTCGACATCAAAACCGATGGCACCGGGGCGCTCCAGGTTGGCATAGTTGAGGTATTCTCTTTGACGGGATCCGATTCCGATCTCGAAGGAACGGAGATCTTCTCGGTCGATGGGAACTTCGTTTCGGTAGTTGGAACCAAACCCCGAAGCTCCCAGCAGGTCTACGTTACTTTTAACGCTGAAGAAAGGGCGGGAGTGGCAATTTACAACCCGAGCGACGAGACGACAACGCTTAATATGGTACTCCTCGGCGATGATGGGGCCTTTCGGACTTCGAAGCAGCTGGTACTGCAGCCTGGCGAACAGAAAGCGCGCTTTATTGACGAAGAAGAGTTTTTCAAAGAGTACCTGGAGGCAAATCCCGGCGATTTCAGCGGAACATTGAACATAACGGTCGTATCAGGCGAAGACGTGGCGTTGGTTGGACTGATCCAAAAGAGAGGTGACAATCCGGCCCTCTTAGCTGTTCCCACAAGCACAAAGGCTTTCACCGGGCAGTAGTCGTTCTAAACTGGCGAAGGCAAACCACCAAGGCACCAGGAGCACCAAGGATCACCAGGGATGAAGAGTCAGCCCGAGAACCTGACGTCCGCAGCAGCCTGTTCCAACGCGCCCAGGCCTTCGCGCAATGCCTCTTCGGTGATTGTCAGAGGGGGATTGATCTTGACGGCGCAACCGCCGATACCTACGGGAGCAAACAAAAGGACTCCACGCTGGATAGCCAAGTTCACCAAGTCCCAAGCCAGTTCGGGATCAGGATCAACGCTTCCAGGTTTGGTGAACTGAATAGCAGCTACCAGCCCGGTTGATGCCCAGTACCCGGCCCTGTCCCCGACCGCAGAGGCAATTCGTGTCACACCCCTCTCCAGAACCGGACTTAGAAAAGCGGCATTCTCAATAAGGCCTTCGTCACGGATCAGTCTCAAGTTTGCGAGGCTCGCGGCACAACAAACCGGATTGGCCGAGTGCGTGCTGGTCATTTCACCCGGGCCGTATAATTCCATCAAGTCTTCGGTACCGAGCACTGCGGAAAGCGGCATTCCGCCTGAGATACTCTTGCCACAAGCCGCCAAGTCGGGCACCACATCCAGGTGCATGAACCCGAAGGGCTTGCCGGTCCGGCCAAACCCGGACTGGACCTCATCGAATATGAGGATAGCTCCGTGATCATCACACCATCGTCGCAGGCTCTGAGCATAACTCGGAGGCATCAACACGGCATTGCATCCTTGATAGGTCTCACTCATGACGCCGCAAACCGTGTCAGGGTCGATCCCCTGCCTTGCAAGTGACGATGTGAAAACTTCAAAGCTGACATCCTTTTGACGAAACCCATCAGGATAAGGAACCTGTACGAATCGCGCGTCTCCCCCGGTCCACGCCTTCAAGGCCGGAGCCCCCCCCGCCAGCTGGGCTCCGAGTGTCCTGCCATGAAAAGCATTGTCGAAGGTGACGAAGATATTCTTACGCTCCCCGCCCAATTGAATCCCTTTGGTCTTCGCCAGCTTTATACAGCATTCTGTGGCTTCAGAACCTGTTGTCAGAAGGAATATTCTCGCCAGAGGAGCAGGAAGCAAAGCTGTCAATTCTCGCACCAGTTCCAACCGAACCTCGGTCGGAAAACAGTACGCATGATAGAGTCCGCTACCGGCCATCTCGCAGATGGCATCAACAATCTCCTTTCTCCCATGGCCGGCAGACGCAACCAGAACGCCACTGGAGAAATCTAACCACCGGTTGCCAAATGCATCGCACACCGTGAAGTCCTCACCACGGTCCCACACGACTGGCGGTTGTCCGCCCATGCTTTTCGGTTCCAATACTCTCAGCTCTTCAAGCAGCTTGACCGATTCGGGCACCGGTATTTTCGTTTGGATTTTTCGGTACTTGGTTTCAACTCGAGGTACTTCCTGAGGAACTAACGAAAACTCTCTGGTTGCCATCTCAACTCATCCATTTGCTAGGCAGAGAAGTTACGAGAAATCTCTGAAGTGAATTCCCGGTTGTTCTCCGTAATCAATCAAAACTTCGCGTCCACCACTCTGTATGCTCTTGCGAGCAGCTTCGACCACCAGTTCGTTGTAACTGCTATTGGCCGGTGTTGCCATTATTCCATCTTCATCCAACGCTCTGATCAGCCGACGCCTCTCTTCCACGGATTCTACTGCGCCGACCCGGCAGCAGGCCCGAATGATGTATTCGGCGCTGCGGTGTCCGTACCCGGCGGGCACCAAGCCTTCCCCACCCTGTGCCAGGAGTTGAAAATAGTCAGGATTGGGTTCAGCATAAATCGTATCTCCAGGCTGGTCACCGGCTGACTCGTAGCTGTGCTTAACTCCACGGTACTGGTCCCGGTGGACCAGAAGTGTCGCATCCTCACTTCCCTGACACCACATTGTCAACCCCTGGGCGTTTCCGCCGGCGGCAGCGTTTGGGTAACCGAGGGCATCCACAACACTGAGCGAAGCCCCGTTCTCCCACAGAACCCTGCCGTCAGTCCAGAGGAAACCCTTATTGCCCTTCGGATACTCGTCTACGATTCCATAGACGCTGACGGAAACCGGTTTCAGCCCAGTTATGAAGGCGACAAGGTCCACATAATGGCAACCCACATAAGTAAACATGTCACTGTTTTCGCAGGTACACCAGTTCTGGAAATTGGAATCGCGGTAATAGTAGGGTTCAATCATCTGAGCTTGCCCCAGGCGAAAATTACCCAACTCCCCTTCACGATAAGCTTTGCGGGCCATCAGATTCCGATAATCGAACCGCTTGTGGTATTCAACTCCAACCACCAACCCACGTTCATAGGCAATCGAGCCTATCTCCTCGGCCTGGGCAAAAGTCTGCACCAGCGGTTTAACAACGCAAATATGGGTTTGGCTCTCCAGGGCCACCTGCAAAACCTCGTAATGAAGTTGATCAGGGACTGCCACAACGGCAATGCTGTTTCGAGGAGCGTCGGCCAAAACCTTTTTGTATAGCTCGGGAAAAAGATCTTCGGGTGAAGCAAGTGCGGGGTCCGGGTGTGGCACGAACTGTTGCCCCGGAAAACCCTTTTTCAACAAGGGATCGTTCTGCAGCTCGAGAATGGGTGGGCTGTTCAACGCGCAGACGTGAATCTCTCCAACCAGTCCTTCCCGCTGAAGTTGGTAAATCGTCGGCAGTAGCTGTATCTGGGTGATCATCCCGCCGCCAATGATAGTGATCTGAGGGGCTTGCCCCATCTCAGTTTCTCCTTCCTATCGAATGTTTCCCTCAAGTAATCAGATCAAGCCGACACGGCCATCTGGGCCCGGGCCAACTCGACCACCCAGGTCAACCTTGATCTCATCCTAACGCATCTCGGTCCGCTGAGCATTCAGAGCCCTCTCCAGCTCCAAATCCAGCTTACCACCCCAGACAGGACTGAACAGCGTTCCGAACGAGGTTTCCTCGAGAGCCAACCTGCCCGCTGACTTTTCTACGCTGTATTGTGGCAGATGACGCTCTTTTTCCCACCGCTTCACCAACATTCCGTAGCGATAAATCCGCAGATACTGAGCCGCCGATTTCCGCCAGCCGGCATCTATGCACATCGCTTTCCGCACCATCCGCTTGTGAGAATCGGCCTTAGTGCGGAAGACACTCAAGGCAACTTTAATCTGCTCGAAAAAGGCAGCCGCTTCACCCTCTCTATCGCCAATGTCCAACCAATCGTACAGGTAAGCGAAATGATCCACCTTGGACAGACCACCGGTTCGCCGGCCTATCACCAGCGTTCCAAGAAGTGAAGCCTCATAATCTACCAGGCCGCATGGCTCAAACCGAGATGGGATCAGGCAGAAATCTCCACCGGCTAGAATCAATTTCGAAAAGGGAAGACTGAAATCGCTTCTGAAATAGAAACGATCACCGAAGCGGAGAGCCAACTCTTCAAAACATGCTTTCGTCTCTTCTCCCTCCCCGTCGCCTTCAGGGGCGGACGCCAGGACAACGAACTTGACGCCCGGATCGAGTGCAAGCGTCTTCTGAGTAACGTCCGCCACCAGACCCAGGTTCTTTTGTGCTACCAGCCGCCCCACCGCTGTAAGCAGAACTAGTTCGGGCGGCGGCTCACTCCCGAACGCTTCAAGGTGGAGCAGTCGTTTCAGTTCGGACTTGACCTCCATCCGGCTGGAATCGAAATCGTGGTCTTCTGCCAGCATCTCTTCAAGAACCAGCGGGTTCCGGAAAACGTCCTCACCGCTGTCCTTACCTCTCTCCGCTTGTCGAAGCCGGCCGGCTTGCAGTTCAGGAAGGTTCTCGGGCCGGTTGCGATCGCTCAAACCATTGGTTATCCCCACGATCGGAAGCTTCTCGAAAACATCCAAAAACCGGTTCGGGACAAACGCTTCCTTTACTACGCGCCCCGAATTCAGCTCCTTAGCCCGGCGATTGATCTCTTCGGCGCTCTCCCGGAGTTCTGCTGCATATCCCCAGGATCCTCCGAAATCACCACTGACGGTAGTGATCTTGCCGTGGTGTTCATACGTCTTGATCATGCACCCTTTCATCGGGTTCAAATGGTCGAAAAAGTCGAAGTACTTATGAAACAGCGCTTCGCCCGAGAGGTTAATCGAAGCCATGAGTTCGAAACCATTCCCTCCGGTGGGACAATTCCCCTGATAGGTTGCGTTGTGGATCGTGAAATGATGGGGAACGCGCGAAAGAAACTCGTCGCCGAGATAAAAGGGCAGCAGAGCAACATGGTGGTCGTGACTGTGAACCGTGTCAAAACGCCGGCTCTTTATATATCCAGCCATCGCCTGGGAGATACTTGAATAGAGCCTCAAACCCAGCAGCGGATCAAAAGGATAGACGGCGGTCGCATCTGTCCAGTGGAGCTGAAATTCATCCCAAAAATAGACTCCGGTTAATCCTTCGCCGAACTTGTATTTTAATACCTCGAAATCGAACCAGTGGTTGTCCAGCCTGACGGGTATACGCTGCCCCGTGTTAGTCAGCCTGCTCTTGTCGTAGTGCGCGAAACAGGGGGAAAGAATTTCTATTTCAAGTTGGAAGCCTTCATCAGAGGCGGCGGCAATGAGTTCTCCAGGCAGTTCTTCCAGGACTTGGCCCAATCCTCCGACTTTCACTCCGAGACCGGTACTTGATCTCCCGATCTCCCAAGCGGCCATTGCAGCTCTAATTCTCTTCCCTCGCATAATACGGATACCACAGAATCTGCAGCAGATCTCTATTATGCGACGGAGCTGGAGTTAAACAAAACAGAAGCGGGTTGTCTTAACTTCGTCAAGCATTCTCAGCCCAAGGGTGCCGGCCTTCGGGCATAGGAGTCTGGCGCTTAAATGGTAAGGCATCGGAAGTGCGAAGTTCGAAGTGCGAAGTTCGAAGTCACGCTACAGCGGTTTGGCCGACACGC
>JAUVSF010000208.1 GCA_030597245.1 Acidobacteriota bacterium | reverse complement strand
TGAGATCAATTCATTTCACGCAAAGGCCGCTGAGGAAGGTGGGCGAGCACGAGCATCCTCCTTCGCTCTTCGAGCTATGGAGGACAGGCCAATAACCGAAAACTACTTACTATTTACTACTTAACTCCCCGCTCACCGATAACCGATTACCGATCACCGATTACCGATCACCGATAACCTCCTACTGATGCGCCCGGGCATACACTCTTTGGGCAATCATTACGGCTTCTCTTTCGATCGCCGGTTCCAAAGCCTCCGCCTGTTTGAGTTCTTCACCAGCCTTGGCCTGTTGATCCATCGCTGTCCAATAAATCGAACGATAATAGTGGCCCAGAGCCTTCTGATCCCTGTCGTTCATTCTAACGAAGTGCTTAGAATCGGCTGCGAGCAGTAACTGTGCCTCATCATCCAGGCTCTCGAGCCGGCTCTCAGCTTCCTCGACTTGTCCCAGTTCTCTCAAAGCAAGAGCCTGGTAGTAAGTGCCCAGCGTCGAGTAGTCACTTGTCTCACCAGCGGTTATCTTCAAGAGCCTGGTCGCCTCGGCATCGTCTCCCAACTTCTTATGGAGCCGGGCCATCGGGTAGTAAAGGAATCCACGCAAATTCGGCTCCCGCGGAGCGACCTCGAGGTTCATCGGATATTCACAAGCTTGCTGGTAGTACTCGAGAGCTGCTCGAGGATCCTTCGACTCCCGAGCTAACCCGATATAAGCCTCCATGTAGGCGTTGTGGAGCGCGTATTTGCCCTCCCAGGAGTGGAAATGGTGATTCTCCAAATGCCGAGCAGCTTCTTCAAAGGATTTCTCTTCTAGCAGCAGATCTACATAGCCTCCCAAAAGGGCATCGCGGGTCTTCACAGTTTCAAGGTGGTCATTCAGAGAAGCGAGGCGCTCCTTTGAAGAGACGTCCAAGCGTGCTCGCACCCTATCCAACTCGAGTAGAATTCTTGAATCGTTGGGAGCCAGTTTGAAGGCTCGCTCGTAGGACTCCAGTCCTCTGTTGAGATCCTTTTTCGCGCTTACAAAGGCGAGCCCCAGATCTCTCCAGGCAAGAGCGTTCTCTGGATCCAGCTGTGTCGCCTTCTCCCAGTGTTCGATAGCCTTTTCGACATCAGACACCTTGCTGTAAATCAATCCGAGGTAGTAGTGAGCTTTACCATCTTTGGGCTGGTAGCGAATAGCTGTGTTGAAGGCATCAATTCCCTCGAGTCGAAACGCAAAAGCATTCTCGGGGGGCTGTCCGCTGCCCTTCCTGAACCAGTCAACTGCCTCATCCTGCTCACCGAGTCGATCCTTAAAAAAACCACGGTAGTAGTAAGTGAGAGGTCCTCCCGGAACTGAGTTCAGCAACTCAAATGCATCAGCATATAAGCCGGCATTCGCGTAGTTCAGTGAAGCCTCGATAGCTGTCTGAGAATTGTGCAAGAGGTGAGACACCAGTTTCGCGGCTTCGCTTGTCGCCTCACCTTTCCCCTTGAGAGCCAGTGACTGTTCTTGTGCTGCCCAAGCGTTTATGGGGTCTAAGTTGAGGGCCTGTACGGCAGCCTTGAGAGCCTCATCAAATCTCCCAGCCTCCCGCAGCGCAGTTGCTTTCAATGCCCAAAGTCGAGGATTGAGTACATTCTGCTCAATCGCCTTAGTCGCGTGTTCAACCGCTTGGAAGGCGTCACCAGACCGCAAAGCCAGGAGAGCAAGACGTCCGTATGCCCTGGATAACTGATCCTCAAAATGAGCTGAGCGATAATACGACAGATATGCAGAGGCAAAGTCTCCCAGCCCCTCCTGGGCGATTCCCCTGAGATAGAAGATCCTGCCATTGTCAGGATCCCGTTCTGATGCTATCGCCAGATGATCAAGCCCTGATTGATACCGGGCCTGCCTAATATCAAGCTCAGCCAACGAAATGTGCGACCGAGTATCGCCTTCATCCCGACGGATCGCCTCTTCAAAGTATTCGCGGCCTTTCTCCGGATCCCTGAACTTGTACGTAATGTCACCTGCATGCCAGAGCTCATCAACCGAAGTGATTTCGCTGGGATCGTCGTAAATCTTCGCAGGCTCAGGCAACTCTACCGGCTCGAGGATTTCAGGCGAATAGGTGAGCAGTTCCGACCCATCGGCCGAAATGAGGGAGAGTCCAAAATCTTCAATTATCTGGGAAGGATCCGAAACCTCCAGGCTCTCGATGAAAGGCCTGCCAGGACCAATGTCTACAGCCTGCGAGAGAATCGTTTCTGCTCCACGCTTAAGGATCACCCTCGCCGATCTCAAAACCTGCGTCGAGTAGACACCGACGTGTATCGAACCACCTCTTAACTCGAGGTTGAGAGCGCCATTCGTATTGGCCATCTTGAAAGGGCCGATGTCGCGAACCGGAAAGAAGAAATGGCTGTAGGACTTGATCTCTCCCGGTTCGATCCAGTGATAATCGGGTTGATTATTCGAGTAAGCACCAGCCTGTGGTTCCAGGTATGGCCCTTCCCCTTCCGTCAGGATGGGTTCCCAAATCCGGCCGAAGGGTGAAGTCCCCCAGGTCCAGAACTTCTTGCCGACTACGATATTGGGGTCTCCCGTGATGACGGTGCCGGCGTTCTTACCATGGTCATACGCGCCAAAGAACTCTCCAGGTTCCTCAGCGAAGAAACTGGCAGCATTTGGGACGTTCTTCCACCAACTGATATCCACCCCTCTGTCAATCGGCCAATGGAAGTACTCGTGCTTGCCGTGCCCGGTCATCAGCCGGGTCGGAAAGATCGCCTGATAGTTGTCATTAGCATTCATCGCGGTCGTCGCCCACATCTGGAAAGAGTGCCTGACAGAGCTTGAGTTCAGCAACCTGACTTTGGCTTCTATCACGCTCTTTCCCGGATAAACCGTTAGCCCGACAATCCACCTCATTCGCTGGACCAACTCTGGTTCTCCTACCCAAACCGTCTTGCTTCCATCAGGGTTCTCGACGAGCCGGTACTGTACACGGCTGAATCCGGTAGGGCGGTGCCCGTGTGGAAAATTCCACTCAATGCCACCAGAGATCCACGCTCCCGTCATCCCTACGAGGGCCGGCTTGATGGTCGGTTGCCAGTAGAAAAAGTTGTAGCCGTTCGTTTTGTCCTGGGCTCCGTGAAGGCGTCCCCCGATGTCAGGAAGGATCAGGACCTTGATGTACTCGATTTCGAGCCAGCAGCCTCGATAGGTTACCTCTGACTTCTCATCGGTGAGAATCTCTTTGTAGGGGTAGGGATAGGCATCCTGCCGGGATGAACTCCACGCGAACGTAGGATTGACTTCGGGAGAATCAATCAACCAAGTGGGAATCGACAATTCCTCTTCCCATACCCTCACCTGCCCGAAACAGGTCATCCCGATAGTCACAAAGAGCAGCAAACACCACAGGGACCGAACTAACTTTTGAGTATTCATAAGCTCCTCCACGTTTGTCGCCGGCCCAGGAAAAACGGGGCGACACAAAACAATTTCGAAAGCACAGTCTGCAACAGCCGGCAGAAACACGCAAGCCTCAGAGCGAATCAGCCCTCACTATTCGTTCGCACTTCGTCGTTCCCGAGGTTTGTGGAACTCATGCCGTCCCGCGGGGCGGGACTCGGATTGTTGGGATGACGCCAATACCCAGCACTTGCGTACTGGGCTCGACACATGGCGTCCTACCGGACTGGAATGCTCCGGGGCCCCGAAACTCGAGCCCCGCATCGGGGCGGTCGATGCCGTCACGGTCGACCCAACCCATAACTGCCTTAATCCGAAACAACGCAGCAACACAAAAGGAGCAAGAAACTGCGGCATTTAACGAATCATTTGTGCGAGTCCCGGCCTTGCGGGACGGTATGTGTAGAGCCCAGGGTGTATGCCCGACGAAGGAGGGTGAGCCCTGGGGGGGTGGCCAGACCTCCACCGGAGTCCCGGCCTTGCGGGACGGCATGATTTCCCTGGAACGGAACAACAGCCACCGCAGCAGCTACAGACGCTCCATCGTCTTGGCGTTCCACACAGCCTCAGGAAGCACCGTCAGATCGGCAAGGTCTCCATAGATCTGTTTGACTTCCGCTACGCTGAGCTTTCGCCCCCCCGCATCTATGGTGCCGGCAAGCGTTATCGGCCTGGGTGAAATGTGAGAGGCAAGTTGCGGCAGATCAGTGTAATGGAGCATCCGAGGCACGACATTTGCAAAGGGATGACTATACTCCTCCGTTTCGACAAGACTTCGAAATGAAACCAGTCCCGAAGCCAGGTACAGCTTTTTGATCTCCTCTTCCATAGCTGCCGCAAACAAGGCCGGCACTGTCAACTGGCCTCGTGCCGCTACGATGATCTCTGCATCCTCCAGCCTCGGATGCCTGCCGATCCCGGAAATCACCGCTAGAAGATCTGTGACCCGCTGCCCCAGCATCGGACGCCCGAGTATCAGGGAAGACCATGACCACTGCTCTTCGTCCTGGTGCCAACTGGCGTGATTGCGAGCACCTTTGCCATACTCCGGCCTAAGATCCCCAATCCAGCGAAGATCGGGGGCGCACACGGCAATACCACTAGCTGCCAACTCCTGGTAGAGCCCCCCCTCTTTCCACCGAACACTTCGCCCAAAGGGTTCCAGTATAGCCAGCACCTTCTTCGGCACCACTCGTTTTTCGGGCAGGAAAAGCCACGCAGGAGGCCAGACATGGGCAGCACTTTGTATCTCGACAGCCTCAATCTCAACTCTTCCTAACTGACTCCTTCCCAGGCTCTCGAAGCCGGCCGGGCCGTCCAACGGGTCAAGCTTCAAAAGATCAGCCAAATCAGGCTTGGCCCGGGGAGTCTCCACTAATCGCGAAGCTGCAAGGTTCAGACTGAACGGAGTCTCTCCACCAAACTCTCGAACAACATTCCCCGATTTGCTTACCCAGGTAACTTCGTCCTCCTCCACTCGAACCGGGGGCTCTTCATAAACGACGGTTCGATCATCATAGAGCCACCTTCGAAACCAGTTGTAGATCTCCAATCGCTTCCGATACGAAAGATTGTGGGGCAAAGGAGTGTCCGCCCAGCTCAAGTGATCCTTGTGGCCCAGCACCTCATAAACCTTCTCCAACTTTTGAAATTCTTCCCATCCGCTGGAGAGGTACCGGGGAGAATAGGTGCCAAAGAAATCTCTGGCACTCACCGACACCAACAGCGGTTTCGGTGCCAGCGGATAAAGAAGATCCCATCGGTCAAAGCCGAGTGGCCCGCTGTACAGTAAGTTCTGCTCGGCGTCATCCGTCGAACCGGGTGGGTTGAAGTCTGCACACGCGACGTTTTCTGTGTTTCCACATGATACCGCTGCGGCAGTCAGTCGATCATCGACGGCTGCAAGAAGCATAGTAAGCGTCCCACCTCCAGACTGGCCTGTTGATGCCAGCTTCCCAGGATCAACCAGTGGATGAGACGCGAGGTAGTCAAGGCTCCTGACCGCATCCCAAACCTGCAGCCGAGTACTCGTATCTCCGAGAAGGAGCATTTGCCTGCCGGGCTTCGTGTGCTCCTCGTCAGCCGAAGGAAGACGTGTCAGGTAACCATCTTCATCCGGGTAGTAGGTTCGTTCTCCTTGTCCCATCGGCTCAAATCCCAACACCACGAAACCGAGCTGAGCAAGGCCCTGACAGCACTTCTGATAAGTGGATGCGGCTTTCCCGTTGAGCGAATGGCCCATTTGGAAAAGTACACCAGGGAAAGGGGGTTCCCCAGTTGCCGGCACGTAAAGATTGGCAGGAATATGGAATCCGGGACGGCTTTCGTATAGAACCTTTTCGACCCGATACCCAGGCCGCTCGAAGGAACCCAGAACCCGGGCATTAAGGGGAGTCTTCTCAGGCATCCCCCCAACAAGTTCCCAGAATGTCTCTCTGACCCATCTCTGATAATTCTGGATCCTCTCCGGCGAAGTCAGCTCTGACACTCGTCTGTTCCGCAGATCGTATGCCTCCCTCGCCAGAGACGTCAGGTAATCAGGAAGGCACCGATGATAGCGTCTGTAGTCCAGTCCGGGATAGGGACGCTGACCGTACAGCCGAATCTGAGCAAGGGCACCACAGAGACACCCCACAAGAAACTCTCGTCTTTCGAACAACATAAGCACCTCACAAAGGAGAAACCCTCGACGTAAGTTGGACTTTGTCGAAAAGAGTTTATCCCGGACAACAGGAACTGTAAAAGAAGGTCTCGAGGTCTCGAAGTCTCGGGTCTTGGGTCTTGGGTCTTGGGTCTTGTAAGATCGTCCTGTTTTGCGTATCTGAGTTGTCAAGTCCAATACAGGGTTCAATACGAGAATCCGAATCTCTTGATCGAGCCGTCCCGGCAGGACTACAATTCTCCGCGACTGGAAAGACCTTGGCAGTGGGAAACAGGCAGCGGTAGCTCCTGTTCCGAATGAAATGACGAGGCCCGTTCCTGGAGATGACCGATCCCCCTGGACGCCCTGAGAGACAAGTCATGACTATGAGGAGAAATCGACGGTTCTCGCTGCGAGTGACAATTGCCACACTCGTTGTTGGGCTCCTGTTTGCCACCGTAGCCGGTGTAATCGCCATAGCACTCCTCATTCGTGGGCGTACGGTGGTCGCGACGGCCGAAATCATTCAGCGTGAAATTTCAACTCGCATCACTGAGAAGATCCAGGAACGGTTTGGACCACTCGGTGGGATTCTCCGAGAATACCAAGCCTCGGCAGAACGCGGCCTCTTGCCGCTGAATGACGATGAACTTCTGACCAGACAGCTCGTACAGCGCGTCCGGTACGATCCACGGATCGAATGGCTGGCGTTTCTTCGGGTTGACGGGAGCGCCGTGGGCCCGGTTCGTATGCCCGATGGGACGATCCAGACGATTCGGAAGGAGCCCGGTGAGGGTGGCCAGGTGGCCGTTGAGACTTGGCACGAGGATGGGACGCGAGAGCGCACCGTGAACGACGCTTTGGACCTTTCAGCCCTTCAGCAAGTCGAGTGGTTCCAGCTTGGCGCCGAAAGCAGCGAGCCGGTCTGGACTCGGCCCTACGTACGCCCGATTGACGGCACACTCGGCCGGGCATGTGCCCTCGCAATCAGGCATGGCGACGACCTCGTTGGCGTGTTCGGTCTCGGCTTTGGAGTGGAGTTCTTGCGCGAATACATACGGACCCTAAGGATCGGACAATCCGGCCGTGTATTCACGCTTCATCCGCAGCATGGCGAGATCCTTGTGTCGCCTTCGGATGAGGATCTGGACCGGCTGGGACCAGTTGTGCAGTTGGCGATCGACGAACTTCCAGGCGGCGTGGACGAGTTGATACCCGACCAACTCCAGTCGACTCCTGTCAGCTACGGTGGTGTCAATTACCGAGTAGGTGTGGAGCGGCAGCATTTGGAAGGCTTGCCACCCTTGGTTTACGCGGTAGTGATTCCCGAAGACGAGCTTATCGGCTTTCTCCAGGGTTATCTCCCCATTGGGATTGCTGCTGTGGTGGCCTTGCTATGTATCTCTGTTGTACTCGCTCAGATCCTCGCCCGGCGCGTGGCAAACCCTTTGCGTGAAATCGCTTCAGATCTTGAAAGAATCGGCGACTTCGAGCTTTCCGAGAGACCCGCGCCGGCTTCGTTGATTCGAGAGATCGCCGTGGTTAGCGATTCAACGGAGCGCATGAAGGCAAGCCTCCGATCATTTGGACGGTACGTCCCGACCGATCTCGTGCGCGACCTGCTGCGACAAGGGACAGAGGCCCGCCTCGGAGGTGTCGAGCGTCCCCTTACACTCTTCTGTTCAGATGTCGAGGGCTTCACTGGTCTCAGCGAAGGGATGACACCCAGAGCACTGGTTGAAGCGCTCGGAGACTACCTCGAGGTTGTAACGAAGGCCGTGAAGGGGCAAGGTGGGACAATCGACAAGTTCATTGGAGATGGA
>JAUVSF010000627.1 GCA_030597245.1 Acidobacteriota bacterium | reverse complement strand
CTTTGGCAAACGAGTCGAGCAAATCAGGAAAAGCGGACAGCCCATCATCGGAGAGGAGATCCAGTTCGAGGATCAAATCCTGCAACGCGACTACGTACCACTCAACTTTGACAACCAAGAACTCTACCACCTCTGGCAGTACCAGAACATCACCGAGCAAAAACAGGCCGAGAGACAGATAAAAACGTCTTTATCTGAGAAAGAGGTGCTTCTCCAGGAAATTCACCATCGCGTCAAGAACAACCTGCAGGTTGTCAGCAGCCTCTTGAGCTTACAGTCAGAGCAAATCAAGGACAAAGAGGCTCTAAACGTGTTTAAGGAAAGTCAGGACCGGGTTAGGGCAATGGCTCTGGTCCATGAGCGGCTCTATAAATCTCAGGATCTAGCTAACATTGATTTCACCGAATATGTTCAAAACCTGGCCAACCACCTGATGAGGTCCTATGGCAGCAAAACCGCTGCAGTCAGCCTGGATCTCAAGGTCGAACCGGTCCCGCTCGGAATCGACGCGGCCATCCCCTGCGGTTTGATCATCAACGAACTGGTTTCCAATTCTTTGAAATACGCATTCCCGAACGGAGAGAAGGGGGAAATTCTTCTCAGGTTGAACCGGGAAAGTGGCAACACCCTGAGACTTCTTGTGAAGGACAACGGAATCGGCATGCCGGAAGGGATCGATTTGTCGAACAGTCAAACTCTGGGCCTGAAGCTTGTACAGGGGTTGGTACAGCAGTTGGGAGGGACTCTCACGTATCGCAACAACAACGGAGCTGAGTTTGATATCAGCTTTTCTTTAAGTAACGATTCACAAAGCAAGGAACCACGATCATGGGCACGATCAGGTTAATGGTGGTCGAGGACGAGACGATCGTCTCCCTCGACCTGCAGAGCAGATTGAAAAGTATGGGCTACGAGGTCTTGGATGCCGTGGGCACCGGGGAAGAGGCAATATCGAAGGCCGGAGAGCATCGCCCGGATCTCGTACTCATGGACATTGGACTGAGGGGAAATATCGACGGAGTCCAAGCTGCAGAGCAGATCAAGAAAAGCTATCAGATTCCGGTCATCTACTTGACTGCGAGTTCCGATGAGAAAACGATTCAGCGTGCGAAACTCACTGAACCATTCGGTTACATTCTGAAGCCCTTTGAAGACCGTGAACTGCACAGTCACATCGAGATTGCTGTTTACAAACACGGCTCCGAAACTCAACTCCGCCAAAGGGAGGAACGCTTTTCGTTAGCAGCTCAAGGGACCGATGACGGCCTTTGGGACTGGAATCTCGACGAAGACACGATCTACTTCTCACCCAGATGGGAGACCATGTTGGGCTATTCTCCCGGAGAACTCCAGAGAGATACCGGAGAATGGTTCGGTAAGGTCCATCCAGCTGACCGAAAACGCATGAAGAAGTCAGTGATTGCTTTTCTGAGAAGTGACGAGCAGCACTTCCAGTTGGAGTACCGAATTCAGCACAGAAACGGTGAATATCGCTGGATGCTTACACGCGGCCTCGGCCTCCGAGACAGCAGCGGTAAGGTCTACCGAATGGCGGGATCCCAAACTGATATAACAGACCGAAAACTTCACGATCCGATGACCGGTCTCCCGAACCGGGCACTCTTTATGGACAGGCTGGAGCGCGCGCTCGACCGCGGGAGTCGTGACCTGGAGTTTTCCTTTGCCGTACTGGCCCTCAAATCAGACAGCTTCCGGGATGTAACAGACAGTCTCGGGTTCGACATCGGAAAGGAGCTTCTTTCCCAGTTCAGCGACCGTCTACTAGATTGCGTCCGCAAACAGGATACGGTGGTAAACACCGGAGAGGGAGAATTCGCTATTCTTCTGGAAGAGATCAACAGCGTTTCGAATGCCACACATTACGTTCATCAAATTCAGGATGTACTGCGACACCCCTTCAAGATCGGCGATCGCGAACTTTATCCGTCTGTCAGTTTTGGAGTGGCTCTGAGCGAAACCGGGTACTCGCACTCCGGCGACTTGCTCAGCGATGCTCAAACGGCAATGCACCGTGCGGAAGAATCCGGGAACGGGCAGTGCGAGGTTTTCGACGCTGCCATGCGCTCAACGGTCTTGAAGCGATTGAGCTTGGAAAGCCAACTCCGTCGTGGAATCGAACGCGAAGAATTCGTCCTTTTCTATCAACCAATTGTCTCAATCCAAGACGGAAGCCTCGTTGGATTTGAGGCGCTGGTGAGATGGCAACCGGAAGAGGGCGTCATCATTCCGCCCGGTGACTTCATTCCCGCTGCCGAAGACACAGGTCTGATCGTCCCCCTGGAAAGATGGGTCCTTTGGAAGGCATGTTCCCAAATGAGGGGCTGGCAGGCGTTATCCTCGAACACCAAGCTCGAGCTCAGCGTGAATTTCTCGGCTCGGCAGTATCACCAGTCCGACCTGGTCGGGATATTAGAGACGGCCCTGCTGGAAACGGGCCTGGAGCCCGAAAAACTCAAGCTCGAGATAACGGAAACAACCTTCCTGCAGAATAGCGAAAGCCTAAACAAAATGCTTTCGAAGATTCGTGATCTGAACATCCAGCTGCATTTGGACGACTTCGGAACCGGATACTCGTCACTCAGTTACCTGCACCGATTTCCGATTAGCCTGATCAAAATCGACCGCAGCTTTGTCAGCCAGTTGGATTCGAACCAGGAGACATTGCTCATCGTCAAGGCGATCGCCAATTTGGGTCAAAACCTTCATATGAAAGTCACCGCGGAAGGGATCGAACGGCCTGACCAACTGCAGCAGATACGACTGATCAAATGTGACTTCGGACAGGGCTTCCTTTTTTCGAAACCACTCAACGCACAAGCCACCGAAGATCTCGTGGTCAAGGGTCCGAACTGGATGACGGATCTGGAAAACAAGTAACACGAAGAGTAATTCGTCTACCTTAGTGTCCTTGGTGTCTTGATGGTTTGCATTATCCGGGTAGAGGCGTTTCAAGCTTCTTTCCCCTTCTACTCGTATCGGATCTCGTCCAAGAAGACAGTCAGCCCATCTGGATTCTCTGACTCAAGTGAACGCCACCT
>JAUVSF010000236.1 GCA_030597245.1 Acidobacteriota bacterium | reverse complement strand
CTTCTCGACACGATAGTCTCCCCGGTCCAGAGTGCCGGTGATTCGTACCTTCAAAGGTGTGCGCTCTGGAAAGGGAAGCAAACCGAGCATGTCCTGCATTTCCTCCATCCGCTTCCCCCGGACAGGTTCCCAGGACTGCCTGGTGAGGATCTCCTCTGCAGCGGAGGCGGTAATGTTTGTGGCGGCTTCAATCAAAGCCTGAGTCGTCTGTTGTTGCGAGACCTGCATTCGGCGTAGCGCGGCCTCGTCCGTCTGGGCATTGGCGAGGGACATCAGCAGCAATCCTGTAAGGAGGGCTGAAGTGGGGCTCAGCGATTTCATGAGCTTTCCAAGCGACCGATCGGGCAGGAGAACGACTCTCTTCATAGGGCACCTCGTTGCACTAGTGATACGGATTTTCCCGTAGCGGAGATCTTATATTGGAAAGAGTTCACCACCAAGAGCACCAAGAACGCAAAGACGCAAAGAGACGGCTTCCTACTTACTACTATTCCCCTGCCGCCTCAAGCAGCCTGCGGTGAGCTGCGTCGAACCCGGGCACGGTGGCATCGTAATCGGTAAACGTCCTTACGAGTTGCTCGCATATCTCATCGGCAAGTTCCTCATCTCGCTCAGCCACTGCGCGGAGCAGTTCATAGTCTTCGATACCCGCTCCCATGGCCTCGAACCGGACGCTTGACCAGGGGCCATCGTTTCCCGGATAGACGATGTGTGAATCTCCTGGTGGCAGGTGAAACTGGCCGTACGCTCCGTGTGGTGGACACGTGTCTTCGAATGGATCCTGCTCCTCGATGATTTGATTCAAGCCCCAGTGCAGGAAACCGTCTAGCCGATAGCGCCAGTTACCCCAGTGAAGCAGGCGGGTTCGTAGGAGTTCGGCGTCAATTAATCGGTTCAGGTAGAAGCCCGTCGGGTTGCAGCAAGTATAGAACCAGATTGTGTCGCCACGGCGTCGATGAGCCTCGAAGCCCTCGCGGTTTTCCTCGTAGCTCTTATTCACGGGAACCCAAATGTCGACCGCGCCGTCAAGCCCCGGATTGCCGAGGGCGTCGATAAGCGGCACGCCCGGCAGGAACTTACGTACCGTCCCGGCCATGATTCGGTATTCGTCAAAGTACTTCGGGGTCGGCTCATCGACAACGTGCTGAATCGCCCGATCGTACCACCCGTTGCGCTTAAGCATATCTCCCCAGGCGCTCAGGGACTGTGCCAGGTAAACGTATGCCTCGTGGGATGTGCCCGGATAGGGCGTACCATCAATGTTCACGACGAACCGCGCTACTGCCTCTTTTCGCCGGTCGTGTCTGGCGGTATGCGGGAGCTCGATGTGCGTGAATCCTTCGTCGAGGAACATGCGAATCATTCGCTCGGTGCGAGTAAAGTCGAACTCCCAGCGCTCTTCGCCAATCTTCTTCGATTCCGGCCTTATCGGGATGAAGTCGGTCTGACGACCGCGCCGCATCATGCGAGCGTACTGGTGGAGGATTTCCCAGTGCTCCTCTGACCACGGTTCTACGTTGTGAACCCGTGCCATGCGGTCGGTGTTGAACCAGTTTGTTACTCGCAGGTGGCCCTGTGCAGGTACGCGAGCCTTATGGATCGTAAGCGTTACGCCGATTTCGGCTGTCTCGCTTCCCACTTTGACGCTCAACACCCCTTTCTGTTCTCCCGGTTGTGCATCTGAAGGAATCATGAAAGAGGCATACAGTGCGTCAGTCTCACCGCGTGCGGGATCGCCGTTGTTGAGTGGACGCAGGGCCTCGTAGACGCGGTAGGGTGCCTTCCGGATCACATACTCCGGTGTGGGCTGGTCGGGCGGGATCGCGCTACAGGGTGGACCGGAGTTCTCGGGCACCCTCACGTCGATAAGCTGGTACATCGCGGGTGCGAGGTCACCTTCGAACTTCCAGACAATCGGGTCGCCCCGCTTGATGCCGCGTAGCAGCACCTGAAACCCGGTGCGGCCACCACGCGCGGCGTGCAGTTCCATCGCCTGGACGGGCGATGCCGGGATCGGTGTGTCCGGGTAAAGCCACTCGTTCATGCTAACGACGTGGTATTGAATAGATTGAGCCAAACCCCCAGTGTGCGAAAGAGCCGGCACGGTGAAAAGAATCGTACCCATCAGCGCCCATTTACGACAGTCCATTTATTCTCCTCCTTAGTTCCAAGAAGTGAGGCTAATCCGAGCTGAGTGGGATGTCAATAGGGAGAAGGGTCTCGAGGTCTCGGGGTCTCGGGGGTCTAACCACCAAATCACTAAAACACAAAGCAATAATTCTTCATGTGCTTTCGTGACTTCGGGGTTAATCCTGAATCGGTGGAATTTGCTTTCTCACCGCTCGAGCACTACCCGGTATCGAGCTGAGCCCGACCGCGTCACTGCCATGGCCTCGTTGCATTGATCCATCGGCATGACCTGGACTTGCGCTTTCACTCCGTTTCGGGCTGCGAACTCGAGCATTTCCTGTAACACTGCCGGGTGAGCCACACCCGAACCCGTAACTGACCGGTAGCCCATAATGAGAGGGAAAGCAGCAACTTCAACCGGTTGCGGGGCAGCTCCAAGTTGGGCGAAGACACCTTCCGGCCGAAGGGCTTCGAGCCAAATCTCCATGTTCATGTTGGCGGTCGAAGTGTTCAAAACCAGGTCAAAACTCCTGGAACCAGGCTCACCCACCAGGAAGTGTGCGGCTCCGTAAGATTTCGCTTCGGCTTCCTTGTCTGTCCGAGTGCTTACAGCGGTAACCTCACAATCCATCTTGCCGGCAAACTGGACCGCAAGGTGCCCGAGTCCACCAATTCCGATTACCGCGACTCGGGTGCCCGGCCGCGCATATAGTTTGAGCGGTGTATACACGGTGGCCCCGGCACAGAGGAGGGGTGCCGCTGATGCCGAGTCCAGTTCCGGCGGCATCGGAAACACGAAGCGACTCTGGGCAATCACGTGACTCGCAAATCCTCCATGGTGCCCCATGCAGGTTCCCTGATGCTCTGCGCAGACCACTTCCTTGCCGGCTTCGCACCACTCACATGTTCCGCAGGAGCCGCATTGCCAGCCAACTCCCACTCGCGTACCAGGGGCAAATCCAGCACCTTGCTCCACCTCTCCCACGACCTCATGTCCAGGGACCAGTGGGAAGAATTCTCCCCAGTCACCGTCCGCGAGATGCACATCCGAATGACAAATGCCACAATGAGTGACCCGTACTACAACCTCATCTTTCCCCGGCTCAGCCGTATACTCGAATGGAGTCAGAACGCCCTTCGCTTCCGAGGCTGCATAACCCTCAATCTTCATTTCAAATCTCTTTTCCTGTTTTTTTTCGATACGGTGACTGATCGACTAGATCCCGCAACATCAGAACCGCTGGGAGCGAAGCCTTCCAAAGATGCTCCCGGGTGCAGCTGTCACAAGACTTCTGGCAGCTATTATAATTGAGGAATACAGAACTCCAAACTTCTCTGCATGATCTTTTTGGAGTGCGGAAGCCTGAGCTTCCGCTTTCTCTCCCGTATTGAAGCCATCTCCATTTCTTCTTGACGGTGGATATGCCGTGCAATGAGCTCGAAACTCGAAATCCGAAGCTCGAAACAAGCTAGACATTGGAAGGTCCAAGGGCCAAACGGCTTCAAGTGCCTATTCCTGCAGAGCTTACCGTTCACGATCACTCAGGAGTGGGTTTCGAACACTGAGTTGAGGAAATCGACTAAAGTCTCGATCTGCGGACCAGAGTTCTCTAACCCCCCCACGCAGACAGAGTGCCGCAATCCGGGCGTCATGAATTTGAGCTCCGGTGATTTTCACTTCGTTTACCAGAAGCTCTAAGGCCTGCCAATATCCCTTGTCTTCTGCCAACAGTATGAGAGTCGGCGATTCAAGCCAGGCTCCGATTTGTTCGGTAGCCAGTTCGATGGGTGTGGGTGGTCGGTAGATGCCGGGATGTGTCACGATGGCCAGAAACTCGTGAATGCAAGGCCATGGTATCGCCCACAAGGAAGGTCCTTCAGCCAGATTCCGTACGGTTTCTGCCGCCGGTTCGTACCAATCCGAATCCTCGCGATGAGCGTACACCAGGATGTTTGTATCAACGGCAATCAAGCTCCACGCCCTTCGTAGATCAAATCCCTGATTCTGGACCACGAGCCTTCGGAGATCCCGGATTGTAAGCCCTCACCCTTGAAAGAGACGGGTCGTAAACGGAAATCTCCCGATTCTCGCCGCTTTTCGAGCACTTCGCGCAACCCCTCTTCCACCAACTCCCTGAGAGTGACATTCTCCCGAGCTGAGAACTCCTTTGCGGCCTGCAATAAACTATCGGAAATATTTATGGTTGTCTTCATATGGCTAGCCATATCGTACCATGGAATTCTACAAATCCAAACTCGGGTCAATGCTGGAGCTAGATCAGCACGGCAAGCCTGAAGCCTATCTTCCTTAGCGAACTTGGCGGCTTTGCGCGAAATAGACAGGTTTCACGCCAAGAACGCAAACACGCAAAGAGAGAGCCAGGTTTTCGTTTCTCGAAAGAGCCTGGAGCGAGGAGGACGCCTAACCCTCGATGATTCCGAGGGGAAGTCGTGCCTTCCATTGACCGCGGGTAAAATCTGGGCAGTCGATCGGTTTGCTACCACCAGCGATGGACTGCTCACTGAGACCGGTAATTGCGCTCCAGGCAGCACCATCGTAGACATCCGCATCTGTCGGCTGACCCGTGCGCAAACATTCGATCAAGCGGTAATCCTCGATATAGTCCATCCCGCCGTGGCCGGCACCCTTTGATTTCTCCTGCATCGACTTCCACAAGGGATGCTCGTATTCTTCCTCATAGGCTGAAAGGTCTTCCCAGCGATGCCCTCGACCTTGAGCCTTGCCTTCCACAAAGATCTTTGGTTCCGGGTATTTCCGCAGGACACCTTTAGTGCCCTGGATGAGGAAGTCCCGGCTATACGCGCGAGGAGTATTGGTGTCGTGCGTGATGACGATGGTCTGACCTGCCTTGGTCCGCACCATGGTCGTGACCACATCTCCCAGCGCGTAGTCTACTTGAGCGTACTTGTTATCGGCCCCGTAATGTTCGTGGGCGTACGTCTTAATGCCTCCAGTATTCGTACTCATGGATACCAGGTGGTCGAATTGGTTTCCTCTGTTTATGTTCATACACTGCGCAACCGGTCCAATGCCGTGCGTTGGGTACAGGTCGCCATCGCGCTCGATCGAGTGTTTGATCCGCCACATGCCCTGGTACCCTTTTGGATTCAACTTCAGTGCACGAAGGTCATGGAGGTATCCGCACTTTGCGTGCAGCAGGTCTCCCAGCAGCCCTTTGCGAACCATATTCAAGGCCATCAGTTCGACCCTGTCGTAGCAGCAGTTCTCCATCATCACACAGTGAAGGCCAGTCTTCTCAGCGGTCTCGACTAATTCCCAACACTCCTCGATAGTCGCTCCAATCGGTACCTCCGTGGCGGCATTCTTGCCGGCCTTCATCGCTGCCAAAAGTACGGGTGCATGCCATCGCCAGGGTGTGGCTGTATAAACGAGATCCAGATCCTCTTCGTCACACATGCGCCTGAAGTCGTTGTCTCCACGAGTGTACAAGGTAGGTTTTGGCTGACCTTCCTCTTCTATCATCTTTACGACCCGCATGGCGCGATCCTCGCGAATGTCGCAAATCGCCTTTAGCTCGACTCCGGGCACTCGGAGCAGGTTCCTGACATGGCTCGAGCCTTGCATTCCCACCCCCACAAACCCGACTCGGACGGTTTCAAGCTTCGTTTCCAGAACAGCGTGGCCCTGTACCTTCGAGCCGACTGCACCCATGGTCAACCCGGCACCCGCCACCATCCCCATCCTCATAAAGTCTCGTCTCTTGATCTCAGCTGCCATCGGTCTCACCTCCTGGTGTCACTCTATGGTGACTTGTGCCATGTTTCATCCCGGAAAGAATCCCCGACCACCCAGGTCGCAAATCTCACCTCTAAGGTTTTTAGCTGTTACTGAGGTGCTAAGTCAACCACTCGTTCCCATCGGGGTAAGCCTTGTCCTAAGCTTTGTCGAATTACCATCCACCAAGCTTCCGACGAGGTTTACGATTAAGCTTGCGACAAAAGGAGTAGGACCAGCACCCCGCCGTTCCCATCGGCGTAAGCCTTGTCCTAAGCTTTGTCGATTACCACCCACCAAGCTTCTGGCGAGGTTTACGATTAAGCTTGCGACAAAGGGAGTAGGACCAGCACCCCGCCGTTCCCTTCGGGGTAAGCTTTGTCCTAAGCTTTGTCGTTCCCCACCCACCAAGAATCCGACGAAGTTTACGATTAAGCTTGCGACAAAGATGGGACATCTCGAAGATTCATATCTCGTGGTTTTTCCCCTGCGGACGTTATAAGTATATGCGGGACATGGGCCGCAACTAGTGTCGGGTTCTTCGTCGTAGACCTTGTCGAATCAATCACTGAAAAGGCGTGGAAGTTAGCGCTCGGATTGTCAACACAGATGCGGTGACGGTGTTATCGGCAAGAAAGATCGTGATGTCAAGCTCTCAATCAAGAACAGCAGGTGGCTTCAGCCACGAAAAGCTAGTTGTTTACCAACGAGCTTTGCGGTTCTTCAGCTCGATTGATCCCATTGTTGCCCAGTGGGACTCAAAACACGCGATCCAAAACCATCTCCCGCGAGCTGCAGAGAGTATCGTTGAGAATACCGCGGCGGCAAGTGGTGCGCACTCGGGTCTGAAGCAAGTGGCTCTGGACTATGCTCTTGGTTCTGCGTTGGAGAGCGCAGCGTGCTTGGACATTGCTGGCGCAAAACAGTTGATGAGCAGTCAAAGCACATTGGCATTCAAGCAGGATCTTGTTGAAGTATTCAAAATGCTAGTCGGACTTAGACGCTCCTGGTCTGGTTACAACGTTCGTGACAAAGCCCTCAGGTACGAAGCGGAGAATTCCCGCACCTCTGGAATCATAGTTTTTCATCATGAGCGACTTGATGTGTACCAAGTCGGGATGGCTTTCATTCGATCGTTTTCTGAGGCAACCGAAGCTCAAAAGATGCAGATAGAACCTTTCCGCAAACTCGACTGCTTGGCAACCGCAATCCTACTCAACATTGCTGAAGGCAATGGCAGGTTTTCAATCCGGGATCATCGCCGATTCCTGAAGACCGCCCACCAATCGGCTATCAAATTGGCGGCGCAACTTGATCTCTGCCAACTCAGGAGGACCTTGAGATCCCACTCTCTTGCCGAGTGGAAGTGTCTGCTTTCAAGAATCGCCTCAATGACCAAAGTGATGATCGGGTGAAACCCCCATCGGCGTAAGCTTTGTCCTAAGCTTTGTCGATCCCCACCACGAAGCTTCCGACGAAGTTTACGATTAAGCTTGCGACAAAGGGAGTAGGACCT
>JAUVSF010000052.1 GCA_030597245.1 Acidobacteriota bacterium | reverse complement strand
CAAAAGATCATCTCCAGTGGTGTGAAACGTGTATTCGTTGCAGTGCGAGACCCGAATCCTGATGTACGTGGAGGAGGGGTCGAGTCCCTTCGTGCGGAAGGAATTGAGACGGTAGTAGGGCTTTGTGAAGAAGAGGCCAGGGCCTTGAACGAAGCCTTTTTTCACACCATCAAGCATCGAGCACCTTTTGTGACGCTGAAACTTGCGCTGACACTCGACGGCAAGATTGCTACACAACAGGGTGAGTCAAAGTGGATTACCGGTTCGGCCTCCCGGAGGGTCGTTCACCGACTCCGCTTCGAGAATGATGCCATTCTGGTTGGAATCGGGACGGTTCTTCAAGATGATCCGTCACTCGATGTTCGGTGGCGGCGATCAAATCAGATCACAAAAGTACTCCTTGATTCGGAGCTCAGGATTCCGCTCGATGCCAGGCTTTTTCTCAGTGGAGACCGGGTCTTGATCTTCCACTCGCCTGAGGTTTCGACCGAGAAGCAAGAGGCGCTTCAAGACAGAGCGGAGTTGCACGAAGTGGCGGGCAGCAAGCATCGGCTCTCCTGGGAAAGAGTGCTTACGGCACTTGCCCGGGAACGGATCACCAGCCTTCTGATTGAAGGGGGTGCGGAGGTTGCTGCCTCTCTGATGAGGGAGCAGCGCGTGAATCGGTTACTACTCTTTTACGGACCGCGGATGATCGGCGCAAGCGGGATTTCGGCTGTGGGAGACCTGGGAGTAGAGCGGTTGGCTGATGCTCCTTCGTGGGAGGTGATCCAGACTCGCCGACTCCCCCCTGACGTGATGCTCGAGCTTCGCCCCAAATGATCGGTTATCGGTTATCGGTGATCGGTAACCCCGGTAGAAGAAGATTTACCACCAAGCCACCAAGAGCACCAAGGGGAAAACGGCTCTTGTTTCTTGGTGCTCTTGGTGGTGGTAAATCCCACTTCGGAGCAGCCGGTTACTACTCGGTAACTCCGATAATTCCGATTCCGCCACCGCCGTCATCGTCGTCTGGAGGTTCTTCCTGAGTTATCTCAGGCGGCATCATGTCCTGGGTAATCTCCCGCCATGCGATTTTCTTGAAGGGCAGGAGATTCATTGCCATTTTGATGCTGTCTCCGCGGAAGTAGAAACTGGTGCGGCCAGAGATTGTGAAAGACGGGATTCCGAACGAGGCGTTGCCGTCCTCGTCTTCCAGAAGCTGTGCAATGTACAGGCCCCCGATGATGGCTTTATTGGCACCCGAGATATTCACCGATCCTTCCCCAAGCACCAGAATTAAACCGTTGAAGTTGAAGGCTCCGGAATATTCGAGGTGCCCTTTGACAATGAGGATTCCGGCTCCGCTGCCGATTCCGGCCAGGTCGAGATCACCCAGCCCAACTGTTATCTGGGGATCATCTTCGGTCCCCAGTTCAATGCCGGCCCCGCCGATTGTTTCCCCATCCTGGTAGACGTTGTCTGCCGCCGATGCGACTTTGTCGATAAATGTGGCCAAATACTCGGGATCGAAAATGTTCCGGGCATCCGGGTTGGAACTGTCACGTATTTGTTGCGTGTCGTCACGAATCGACGGGCTCTCACCAAAATCACCATCAGCTCCGATTAAATTGTCTTCTTGACCATCGAATAACTCATCGTGCACCTGGTTAACCGATGTTTCGGCATCGAAACACCTGGTTAACCGATGTTTCGGCATCGTTATTGGCGGGGTCATTGTTGATTGCCGAAATGGCTGCGCTGTCGGCTTCTTCATTCCGGTGGTTGTGAACGCCCCGCAGAATTTCAGGTATAGCCATGCTGGAGTGATCGTAACCATCAACAAGGAATGCGTTCCCGTCGAACATGTTCGGTGCGTTTGGAACGGCCTCAGGTCCGTACACGGTAAAGGGAGAGCTGAGGTCAAAGCTCAGGTCGCGTTTGAGCATTCCTTCTACGACAGCGACCGAATTCTTGAGGTTGCTGTCGTTCATCACGACTTCATTGGGCGGGCCGGGGTGGATTCCGAAGGACCGGACGAAGATTATGTGGTCGAGATCCATGAACGGGTCACCGTCTCCGTCATCGTTGTCGCTTACTCTGGCGAAGTAGCGGCCTCGCCCAAGTTGGACCCCCAGAGGAGGGGTCAGAAGACCGGCTATCTGTGCGGACCCGGTCGCTGAGGGCAAGTCATAATAATCAACGTTTCGGGCTTCCGTCAGAGTCATGGGATCTCGAGGGTTTGTAGGGCCGGAGGAGAAAAACGTTGGTGTCGATGTTGCTCCGCTTATTACCTCGTTGAGATCTCTTCCCCTCAGGAAAGCCTCTGACGCGTTCAGTCCTGCGTCTGCGATCAGCAGAGACTGGTTATGACTCTTGAACTCATTGCTCATCGAGAATTCGGAGAGACTGCTCAGGGTCAGACTGAGGCCCAGAGCCATCAGCAGAACGGATATGACTACGGCAAATAACAGTGCCGCACCCTTCTCGTTTTTCAAAGATGATTTGTTGACCATTCTCATATTCCTCTTCTCCCCTATCCCTCCAGATTTGGATCTGAGAAAATCTGGGGTGCTTGGCTTCTAATGAACACGTCCGACTCAAGGGTCACGGTGGAGTGATGGTTCGTCATTTGATCCGCTCGGGCTGCGCGAGCCGCCATCGTTACCTTGACTCGGGTAATCCTTGCTGGGTCGGCCGTTATTGCACCATTGATGTCGTAATAGGTGAATGTCAGAGAATCCACTTCTTTCGCTGTAATCTGGGACCCGTATCCGACATCGCAGAGGATTTGTCTATTCCATGGGTCATAAGAGACGGTGACCACCTCATAGATGCTGTTCAATAGGCCGTCGGGATCTCCGGTACGTTCTAACGGATTTCCTGTGGTGGAGGGCACACTGCCCGAGATATCGGCATGGATGAGCACGGAACTCTGACCGGGGACCACGGGCGGTACCGTGAGCGCCTTCAAAGGGTCGTTGCCCGCCTGCCGAAGCGCCCGAGTGATTTGGTCGAGTGCGATTCTCATCTTCTGCATCTGTTCCGCTTGTTCTGTCTGAGTCACGTAGGCAGCTTGGCTCTGTGACAGAATCATCAGCACCGCTCCCATAACGAAGCCGACAATCGCGAAGGCGATGAGCATCTCGATCAGTGTAAAACCTGCCGAAGATCGACGACGCTCTCCGCTGGATGAACCGGAATCTCTAAAAGGTTTCAGGTAATCCATAGTATTCATGGTGCGAATTGAGACATTAAGGTTATGGTTTCGTTTCGCCGAGGGTTGGGCACAGGTGGAGTCACTGTTACCGCGATCAGTTTCTGACCCCCGGTCAGGTCTGAGATCTGCCACTGGACCCAGAAGTCGCTCGGTTCACCCCAGGTACCCGCGGGTGCAGCCAGAGTTACCATCTCCGGGCCGTGATCACCTGTCACCAAATCGGCATCTTCGATCCCAGTTTCGACCTTGCCGCCGAAGAGCGACTTCAGGTTTTCCAGTTTTGACTGGGCTACCTGAGTAGCCTTTGTATCCCATCGGGCAAAGTCGTATATCTCAACGCTGACCATGATCATCTGGGCCAGGCCCAGGAGCGCCACTGTGAGTACAACAATGGCGACGATTACTTCGAGTAGAGTGAACCCATCGTTGTTTTTCATTCTTGTATCCCGGTTTTCTTAGCCTATGGGTGTCGTCGACTGAAAGTCACTGACGTCGACCATGCCTTAGGGACTCACCCATACGACAATGCTCTCTCCGAAATCATTGCTCAGCCGGATGGCCCCTCCCTGCGCATGGCCCTTTGGAAAGAATCGGATCGGAGCAAGCGGCAAATTGGCGAAGTTCACTCCGGACTCGAGTTGATGGGCCAGTCGGGGAGAGGTATCCGACAGTGGTTCAACAATTTGAAAGGAGCCGGCATCGTCGCTGAAAGTCAGTTGATACATGGCGTTACGCGAAACCGCAATGCTTCGGGCCATGTTCAACTCAGAAGCTAGTTGTACGGCGGAGGACCTCAGCCGGTGTGAGCTCATGCTTCGGCGTACCATCGGAATGGACGCCGAGGCCAGGACCGCAGCTAAAGTTGCGACCACCAACAATTCAAAAACAGAAAAACCTCGGTAGTTTCGGTAGTTTCGGACGCTCACAGTGGGTCAATGATAGACAGGCAACGGCTTCCAGAAAGTGATCACGATCACAAAAGTGAGTTAGAGCGTCTGTGCGAACGCGTCCTTACGAGGGCCCAATCCCCGTCTCACCCAAACAGGAGCTCATCCAGAAGACGGTCCGGGTCGCGAATTACGAAACGGCGGGTTTCAACTTTTATGAGGTCCTGGTTCTGAAGGTGGTTCAGAACCCGGGTTGCAGTTTCGCGCGAGATTCCGACAATGTCGGAAATCTCTTTGTGGGTCAGTTTCATCGGAATCTCGATCCCCGAATCCTTCCTCACCCCACTTTTCTGGGCAAGGTTATAGAAGGCCATGCGGATCCTGGCATCGGCGTTATGGAAGGTTAGAACCTCGATCTGCGACCATGCCTCCCGGCACCTTTGGCAAAGCGTCCTTAGAATCACTCCATTTGTTCCAGGGCGCTCCAGAAGTGCTGCGAAATCCTTGGCGTTCAGCACATAAATCGTAGTCGGGCCCACCGCGGTAACGCTGGCCGGGGAGGTTCCGCCATCAATCAGAGCCATTTCTCCGAAGTATTCGCCGGACTCATGAAAAGCCAGGATCATCTCCTTCCCGTTCGGTAGGAGGCGTGAGACCTTTACTCGACCCTCCTTAACGAAGTACATGTAACGACCTGTATCTTCTTCGAAGAAAATGATGTCGTTCTTTTTGTAATTCCGCTCCCTGAGGAGGCGAGTAATTTGAACCAGGTCTTCCTCGTCAAGGCCGTCAAAGAGTTCTACTTTTCTAAGGAAATCAATTGCTTCTCGCGTCATAGTCTTTCCAAAAGAGCTCTAAGTTTAGAGAAACCGTACAGTTCCTGCAACTCTTCTATTTCCTGAGTGACTTCGTCAAGATGGTTAAGTTTTCCCCTAATTCGGTTCAGTCGCGGTTCCACCTTATAAGATACTACTCCCAGCTGTCGTGCTTTTCGAGCCCCACTTAAAGCAAAGTAGTGACCGAGGCTGCGGGCAGCCGGGTAGAGAAAGAAAATGTTCGGTCCGGGAATCGGAGTCAGTAGACTTCCAAGCAGAGCCAATACCAGGTCAATCCAGAACCAGCGGCTGTGTTTCCGCCGGCCTTGATCCAGGAACCGCTCGAGTCTCTTGCCTGCCTCCTCCGAATCTAGATTCGGCGAGTGCAGAATGAGCAATTCGGTGGCGTGACGAAGTGTTGCGCAGACGTTTTCCTGATAGTCAAAGCGCTGCTCCAGGGCTGCATATGCGCTCTGAACTTTGTGGAATACTCTGGTGAAGAAACTCTCCTCCGTCGAGTCGGAGGGGGGGGGCTCATGCGTTTGGTCGCTGATAATGAAGAGATCTTTCCTGTTTCCATCGAGAATAATCAAGTCAAGCTGCATGCTTTTTCACTTCAAATCTTTGTCGGCACAGTTCTGGCGCGATTTCGATTTCTCTTTCCTCAGTGCCAGGCACAAGGCAAGTATGAAACCTCCCCACACTACTCCTAGTACGAGAATCATTGTAATAAGTGCCGCCGTGCTCACTTGTCGAAAGTCCTTCTAACCACGAATCGATTGAGGGCCAGCAGGAGAGCAATTGCCACTGACCATTGGAATATACAGGTACCGACACTTTCTGGTTGAAGAGGGTTCCACCAGTGCAGGGGATCCCCGTTGATAACCTGCCAAAACCACCAGGTGACAAGGACGATCACTTGAGCGGGAATAGCGTAGGTGATCAGCCAGTTGTACCATCGACCGATCACGAGATCGCTGCCGCTGGAGTTGATCTGATTCTGGCGGAGACGGTCGGCCCCAAAAGAAATCACCGCCATTGCGATGAAGGCTCCACTTACCATTAAGCCCATGCCCCAAACCCAATCCTGGTTGATGAAGAACTCGATACTAAGGGCTGAAGGGATCCCGAGTAGAAGCGCCGCTGAGAAGACGAGTGACAGTGCCCGGTCGCGAGACATCTTCATATCCATAAGGATTCTGGTCGTCAACTCCAGCATTGAGATTAACGAACTGATCGCCGCTAGAGAAAGGGCAAGGAAGAAAAAAATCGCGAAGAGCCAACCGCCCGGCATCTGGTTGAAGAGTTGTGGTATCCAGATGAAAGTGAGGCCGGTGTTGGCCGGTCCTGCCGAGCGGATGAGCTCTTCTCCTTGTCCAGGTACGATTGCGAACACGGTGCAGAAGATGGTGATGGCGGCGAGAAGGGAGACCGAGTTGTTACCGAGGCCGATCAACACAGCATTCAGCGGGATATCCTCGCGTTTTTTCATATACACGGCATATGTGAGGATCAGGCCCCAGCCGGCGCCGGTATCCCAAGCATTCTGAGTAAGGGCCTGGAGCCAGACTCTGTAGTCCATGATCGTCTCCAGGTCTGGGGTAAAAAGGTATTCCAGGCCGCCCAGCGCGCCCGGCAGGGTAATTGCGCGTATCGCGGACACGACGATAAGACCCAAAAGAGCAGGGATGATAATCCGGTTGGCCTTCTCAATGCCGCGTACAACACCTTTTCGGATGATTGCCGCTCCAATTGTGATTGCCAGCACGTGAAAAAGTACGGGCAGCCATCCAGAAGAAATAAAAGCGGTCCAATCAGCGGTGTGATCGGTTACCTCAAGCAGCTGTCCGGTCAGTGCGGTTGAGAAATAGCGCAGGCACCACCCCGCTACCACCGCATAGTAGAACATGATTGCAGTAGCTACGAGCCCAACAAAACCACCCATCCAGGCATATTTTTTTCCAAGTAGCGTTGCAAACGCTCCAACTGTCCCGAGCCGCGTCTGCTTTCCGATCGCGAATTCTGCAATGATGAGCGGGATACTCCACAAAAAAAGGAACAGGACCCAGGGGATCAGGAATGAACCTCCTCCATTTGCCGCTGCGATTCGGGGAAACCTCCAGATGTTCCCGGTACCGACAGCTATCCCGATAACCGATAGTATGAGGCCCCAGCGTGAGGTGAAGCGTTCCGTCGAATTCATTGCCGGCTCAACCTCAAGTATTCGGAGATCCTCTGACCTGGGTTTGGGGCGTCGATGATGTCTGAAATCACTGCCACCGAGTCCGCTCCAGCTTCCCAGACGCGAGTTGCATTTCCGAGGTTGATCCCGCCTATGGCCACCAGCGGGTGCCGTTTCAGTTCGACGACTTCCCGGATGAATTGATGGCTCAGGGGAGGATACGGACTCTGCTTCGTCTCGGTCTCGTAAATCGGTCCGATTGCTACGTAGTCAACGTCCATTTCCTGCGCTCGGAGAAACTGGGCTCGGTCGTGGGTGGAAATCCCGACGATCGCATCCTTCCCAAGCAATTGTCGGGCTATTTCCACCGGCAGGTCAGTCTGGCCGAGGTGTACGCCGTCTGCACCTGAGGCCAGAGCAAGGTCGATACGGTCATTGACGATGAATTTGGCAGAAGCCTGATCACACAGTTGTCTGATCTGAAGTAGCAGACTGCAGAATGCCCGATCGTCCATCCCTTTTTCTCTAATCTGGAAAACACGTATTCCGGCACTCAGGAAGTCTCTTGCTTGTGCGATGTGGTCAACCTCTGTAGTCCCTGAAGAGGCGGTGACGGGATAGATAGGGGGCAACACCAGTTTGGCCATCACGCTCGCGGGCAACCCCCCACAACCTTGAGGTCTTTCTCGCTGTTGCGAAAAACAGAGAACCGGTGGTGACGTTTACTCAATTTCAACCTTCTTTCGGGGACATTCCCTCGACCGCCCTTGTTCAGGAGGCAAGGAACGTGGTCCAGATGGTGTAGAGAAAGACTGCCAGGATTATTATGGGTGCGACGAATTTGATCAGGAAGCTCCAGATTCCCCTTATTACAAATGAGTTCCCTTCGGATTCGATCTCATTAGAAGCCTTCGAGACTCCCCAGATCCAGGCTATAAAAACTGCTATGAAGAAGGCTCCGATCGAAAGCGAGATGTCACCAAATGCGGTGCTGATGAAATCGAAGAAGCTGATGCCAATAGCTGGAAGCCGGGTCAAGAATTCAGTTGCTCCGTGCGAGAGTGCAGCTGGAGTCCCGATCAGCCAGGCCAAGGAAGCCACAAAGGCCACGGCCTGCTTTCTTGACCATCCACGTTCGTCAACGAAATAGGCGACCGGCACTTCCAGGATCGAAACAGTCGATGTCAGTGCGGCGATGATAACCAGGGTGAAAAACCCCAGGCCGAAGAAGTAGCCGCCAGGCATGCTACCAAAGATGGAAGGGAGAACTTTAAAGATCAGATCGGGTCCCTGAGCATAACTCTGGTGCATCGCTGCCACCGCCGGAAGAATGACAAATCCTGCAAGAATACTGACTAGAACATCGAAGGAAGTGATCCAGGCTGCAGATGTGGCGATATTTTCTTTCTTGGACAGGTAGCTCCCGTAGGTGATCATCGTTCCCATTCCGAGGCTCAGGGAAAAGAGTGCCTGTCCCATGGCTTTCAGCACCATAACTCCCGAGACTTTCGAGAAGTCGGGATACAGGTAGAATCTGAGCCCTTCCATCGCTCCGTCCAAGGTTACAGAGCGAATTGCCAGTAGAATCAGAAGCGCAAAAAGAACGGGCATCAACCACTTGGAGAACTTCTCAATGCCGCCCTTTACACCTCCTGACACCACAAATGCGGCCATAAAGATCATCACTGCATGGAGTAACATAACGACCGGCCCGTTGCTGACAAAGCTAGAAAAAATCCTGTCGATTGCCTCGTTACTGAGTTGGGTTTCGAAGGTGCCCACAGCGGTCTTGTAAACGTATCCAACGACCCATCCAGCGATAACACTGTACCAGGAGAAGATTATGAACCCGCTCAGGACACAAAGACCGCCGACTAACTTCCAGAGAGGCCGGCCCCCGGACAGAGAGTTGAACATTCCAACCGGATTCTTCTGGGTGTGTCTTCCAAGGGTCAGTTCAGCAATCATTACGGGGTAGCCGATCAGGAAGCAGAAAATCAGGAAAACCAGGGCGAAGACTGCTCCGCCGTTGTCTCCTGTCATATAAGGAAAGCGCCAAATATTCCCCAGGCCTATTGCCGAACCGGCACCGGCAAGAATGAAACCGGCCCTTGAACTCCAAGCTCCTCGAGTTGACATCATTCTCTCCTTAACGACACCTGTGCTAAAGGGTGCGTTGCCCAAAAGGGCAGCCCACCCGAATCCGAAGCTCGAAGCTCGGAATTCGAAACAAATCTCAAGCTCGAATATCTAATGACTGAAACAGGCTTTCGCTGATAAGCTATTTAGAAACAGTAACTTTAAGTCGTTCAGACCTTTGACCTTCTAATTTCGTGCTGGTTTCGAATTTCGAGCTTCGAACCTCTGCTGTTCCGGTTTGAGCCACAGACCCTAAAGTCTCGTCCACATGAATCGGTGGGCCTTCAATCTTGATTTATGCCCGGCACCACAGCCCCTGGACAAGGTGCGGCTTCAGGTCAGAAATGGCACAATCCAACCTGCCAGTCAGGTTGCAACCCGTAATGCTCTCCCAACAACAAGGGAATCGCCCAGGCCACTGACTCCATCGCCAGAGTCTCCGGGGCGCATTAGATAATTCCGATTTGTTCCAGGAACGAGGTCCCATACTCCCCTTCTTGAAACCGAGGGTGTCGAATAATTCTTCTTTGCAGAGGAATTGTAGTTTCAATTCCCTCGATAATAAAGAAGTCAAGCGCGCGTCCCATCCGCACCAAAGCCTCCTGCCGGTCTGATCCGTGTACGATCAGCTTCGCAATCAGTGAATCGTAGTGGCTCGAAACCTCCCAGCCCTGGTAAGCCGTGGAGTCAACTCGGATCCCGGGTCCGCCGGGAGGGTTGTATGCCGTAATGGTCCCAGGGGAGGGTCTGAAGTTTTCCGGGTTCTCCGCATTGATCCGGCACTCGATACTGTGACCGCTGAGGCAAATGTCCTCCTGTTTCAAGCTTAGCTTTTCTCCCGCTGCGATACGGATCTGCTCTTTGACGACATCTACTCCGGTGGCCATTTCGGTTACAGGGTGTTCGACCTGAACCCGCGTGTTCATTTCGATGAAATAGAATCGACCGTCCTGATCGAACAGGAACTCCACCGTTCCAGCACTCCGATAGCCGATCTGTTTCATCGCGTTCACTACCCTGGTTCCGAGTTCTTGTCTGAGTTCCTCTGTTACGAGTGGGCTCGGAGTCTCTTCTATCAGTTTCTGATGTCTTCTCTGAATGGAACACTCACGCTCGCCCAGGTGAACGGCCTCCCCATGCTCATCCCCGAGAATCTGGAATTCCACATGGCGAGGGTTCTCCAGAAAACGCTCCAGGTAAACGTTGGCGTTCCCAAAGGCTCCTGCCGCTTCAGACTGAGCCATGTCAAGTGTCTCAACCAAAGCTTCGGGTTTTCGCACAATCCTCATTCCTCGGCCCCCACCCCCAGCTGCGGCTTTGATAATCAGGGGATAGCCGATCTCATCGGCAATTTCCAGGACGGCGGAACTCTCAGCTTCCGTAACGAGATCCGACCCGGGTATGATCGGCAGTCCGGCTTTCGTCATTGTTTCTCGGGCCCGGGTCTTGTCGCCCATAAGTTCAATTACTTCCGGTGATGGGCCGATAAACTTGATGCCACAGGTTTCGCACACCTCGGCAAAGTAGGGGCTCTCGGCAAGATAACCGTATCCAGGGTGGATAGCTTCGACATTTGTGATTTCAGCGGCGCTGATGATACTCGGTATGTTCAGGTAACTTTCGTAGCTGTGGGGCGGGCCTATACAGACCGCCTCATCCGCAAATCTGACGTGGAGTGAATGCCGGTCCGCCTCCGAGTAGACAGCAACCGTGGCAATTCCCAGTTCCTTGCAAGCGCAAATGACTCGAAGCGCTATTTCGCCTCGATTTGCTATTAGGACTTTGTTGAACATATGCGTGCCAGGTGTTGTTACGGCAGGCGGATCTTGAATAGTGCCTCGCCGAACTCAACGGGTTGTCCATTCTCGACCAGGATCTCTTCGATCTCACCTGCGATATCGCTTTCGATCTGGTTGAAGATCTTCATCGCCTCAATGATACAGAGGACAGTGGATTTTCCCACTTTGTCTCCAATCTGCACAAACGGCTCTGCATCCGGCTTGGGTGTTATATAGAAAGTTCCCACGATCGGAGCCCTAAACACGAAGAGGCTCTCGTCCTCCTTCTTTTCTACCGGGGTGGAGATGTCCTGCGCCTCGGCGGCAACTGCCTGAGTCTGCGCAGAGGTCAATACAGGTGTGGGCAGCGGTTGTTTTGGTGCGTTCCGAATGTGGAGACGGACCCCTGACTTTTCCATCTCAAACTCCTCGATGCCAGAGGCCTGTATTAGTTCAAGTAACTCTTTAATTTCTTTGATATCCATCGAATCTCCTTGGATGGCAATGGAAAAGTAAGAAGCAATTGTCTTTTCTTGAAACGTTTTAGTCAAGGTAGCCGGGACCCGGGATCCGCCTTCGCTCTTCGAGCTACGGCGCGACAGGTTCGGCATCCGGGGCGTTGGGTTGCCCCTGTTCTTGACCGTGCCCTTTGTGGCTTGGTGGTAAATCCCCCAGCTGAGGAAGCTCACGGAGGCGATTCATCCGCTTCCAGAGAGGCGCGGGAGCTAAAGGGCGTGTCGCCCAAACCGTAACAGCTCAAGCTCGAAGCTCGAAACAAGCTCGAAATCAGAAGTTCTAAGGTCTAAACGCCTTGAAGCGATTGTTTCCAAATGGCTTATCAGAGACTGCCTGTTTCAGTCATTAGATATTTGAGCTTGAGATTTGTTTCGAATTTCGAACTTCGAGCTTTGGATTTGGGCGGGGTGCCCTCTTGGGCAACACGCCCTAAAGCACCCGCCTCCGAATGCTTGCCGAGGCGTTTCGTGTAGTAAGAATATGGAGCCCTGGATATTCGCTCTCGGGGCCCAGACTTCAGTTCCTTAAGCAACAAAGGCCCGCTACCTTGCCGCGGTCTCAGCCGGCAAGGTAGCGGGCCCCTTAGAATAAGAAGATCATCAAGCTATTGCCTGATGATCTTTGGCGTAATGAAAAAGAGGATCTCGCGCGTTTCCTTGCCAACCTCGCTTTTCTTGAAGAGATGGCCCAACACTGGAATGTCCCCGAGACCCGGGACCTTGTTTTCCACCTCGGTGTCGGTCTGGACGAAGATTCCGCCAATGACAGTCGTCCCTCCGTCAACAACGAGCACCTTGGTCTGCGATTCACTGGTCAAGATTGTCGGAATCCCAAGAACCGTTCTGGTGAAATCTGGAATATTGTTCTCAACTCTGATATTGAGAAGCACAGTTTCCTCTTCTGTAATCTGAGGCGTGACCGTCAACCGGAGCGCTGCGACCTCGTATCGCACCGTCGTTGTGAAGTTCATCTGAACCGGGATTGGAATTTTCGAGCCCTGTGTGATCACGGCTTCGGTATTATTCTGGGCGCTTACCCGGGGTCTCGAGAGAATCCTTGCTTCACCGTTGGTCTCTGCGGCCGTGAGCGCAATATCCAACTGGAAGGTATCAAGCAGTTTGCCTGTGGAGAACCCGATAGCACCAACCGGCTCATCGACTGGAGCGAAAACTGACAAGCCTCCGCGGTTGCGGGCACCCGGCGCACCGATCCGCATTCCGAGCTGAACTCCTAGTTCCCGTGCAAACTGCGTGGTCGCCTCGATAATCCTGGCTTCGATTTCAACCTGCTTCTCAGGCACATCCAGGATATCGATGAGTCCCTGGATCATATCGACGCTTTCTTTGACGTCCGTAATGATCAGGGTGTTGGTGCGTTCATCGACGTTGATCTGTCCCCGTAGGCTCAGTTGGTTCTCGAACGACGGAAGAATTCCTATGCCCGTCGCATAATTCAATTGCCGGGTGATAGTAATCGTGTCCTGGGCCAGGAATGCCGCCTGCTTCAGATCGCCCTGAGCTTCCTCTTCTTCCTGAATGGTTTCTCTCGTGGCAATCCGGACCAGGTTTCCGTCAATGGCTTTCAGTAAGCCGTGACTTCTCAGGACCGACTCGAACAGTTGATCCCATGGCACCTGTTCAACATTGATCGTTATTGAACCCTGCACGTCAGGATCGATCAATATGTTGAGGCCGCTCAGTTCTGACATTGCTCTGAAGAAGTCGACGAGTGAAACGTCGACGAGCTTCAGAGAAACCGGTTCACCCTGATAGCCGCCAGTTTGTACACTTCCCGTTGGCGCCGGAGTTGAAGCAAGCACGGTGTCAGGTGCCAGAGGCGCCGGTGAGAAGAGTAAACACAAGAACAAGACAAAGCTGATTGATCCGTATCTAGACATCGGTCACGACCCTATCGATCTTCGGTTTGGATTCGTTTAACAACACTCGAGACTCGTTTCTTGCCTCGTGTGTCAACCTGTTCCCTCTTAAACATGACCTGTTCGCCGTTAACCTCCTCTAAGAAGCCGTCGAACAGTTTGGTGCGCTCTGTGGCGAAGTACGTAGTGTCATCAATACCCCTGAGTATCACCATTTCCCTCCCTGGCCCTGTCGCTAATCCGGTCACTGTCACTTCTGAAATGAGAAGTCCGGCCAGTCCCGGGGGGCGACTTTCCAAGGGCGGAGGAAGAACCATCTCTGCTACAGCAGATTTCTCTTCCTTCTTCGCAAGGCTGATGAACGGGTCTCTTTTGGCCAGAGAATCGTATTTGCCGTCCTGTCCAGCAGTTACAGCCGAAAGGCCGAGGAAAATGCATGTGCCCAGGGCCAGACTCAGCAGTTTTGACTGCACTCTAAAGCACAGAAGCTCTTTCATTACAGTTCTCCCTGGAGAGGTTGGCCTTCAGGATTGTGAAGGAAGACGAAGGTTGTTGCGGTACATGTAGCGCTCAGCGTCCTACCTCGTGTCGCGCCTTCGTCAATTGCCTGGATATTAATGTCTTCGACGTTGATGATGCGTCTGAAATCGCCGATCTTCTCAAAGAAGGTCCCCAGATTGTCGTAGTTTCCTTCGAATGATATGAGGATCGGCCAGTCTTCATAGAAGATGTTGTTTACAGTTGTTCGTGGAGTGAAGCTTTTAATCCTCAGGTTCGAGTCCACGGCTAATTGCTGGACCTGCCGGATGATCTGGGCAGTCTCCTTTTCATCGGGCAGGATTTTGCGCAGCTCGTTGAGCTTGGCTTCTTGCGTAGCCACCTCTTTCTTGATCTCCACGAGTCTGCGTTTGATGGCTTCCCCATTTGCGATCTCTAGCTCAAGAGCTTCCACCTCGGTACTGACCGATTCGACTTTGATCCCTAAGGGGTTGATCACGTACAGATAGAAGATTGAACACAGGGCGATCGCGAGGACCGCCAAAACAGCGAACTGATTGCGTCGAGATAAACGGCTAATAAACATGGTTCGTCACTTCTTGACCTTGCAGGTCAGTTCAAAAGTTACACTCTGTTCGCCCTCTTCCCAGTAATCGAGGTCGACCGTCTGGAAAGGTGCAGTCTTGTCCAACTTGGCGATGAAATCGGCAATAGCAGGTACGTCGAATGCCTGGCCCTGAATCTCAATCGTGCTTTCTTCCTGATTCAGATTCGTCAGCCAAAGCCTTGGCTCGATTGGGACACTCGATATGATGGCGTTCAGCAATCTGACCGGACCTTTTTGAGAATTCTTTAGATCCTCAATGACCTCGGTCCGTTGCTTCAGATTCTGGGCCTGCTCTTCATACTGCTGGACTTGAGCTTTGATCGTCGTCAACGCCGCTGACTGCTGCTGGAGGTCCACCTTCTTTGTCTGCAGCGTCTCGAACGCACCGGTCAGCGCCCAGTACCACAAAAGCAGGCTGACAACCGCTGCGGCCGCGACTATTCCGTAAACGAATTCGACCCGCAGATGTTGAAGAACACCAAACTTGCTCTTGCTCTTTTTCTCTCTAATAAGGTTTATCGTAATCATCGTTCTTACTCAGTTCTCAGGGCCAGGCCAACTGCAACAGCGAAGTCCGCCCCGGAATGCTCCGTGGCGTCGAGTAGGTCTCCGGCACCGTTGACTTTGACTTTTCTGAACGGATCGAGTATCTCGACCGGAAACTGGAGGGTCTCAGAAAGATACTTCTGCAATCCTTCGGTTTTACTGGCGCCTCCACAGATGTAAAGACGCTCGATATCCTCCGAGTAAGTTGTGGTCTTGAAGTACTCCAAGGTCTTCTCTATTTCGAGCGCCATGTTTTCTGAGACTGATCTCAGAACCGAACGAACTTGATCTTCCATTTCGAATGGAACGTCAACCATCCGCTTGTACTCTTCAGCCTCATCCCTATCGATCCCCAAATCTCGTTGGAGAAACTCGGTGTACTGCTCACCTCCAGTCGCGATATCTCGAGTGAACAGGAACTCGGTGCCGCGAACGATGTTCATGGTCATCGAACTCGCACCGATGTTGAGCAGGGCGACTATCGAATCTTCCTCGGGCTCATAGTTGACTTCGTAGGCGTTCATCAGAGCGAACGCATCGATGTCGACGACCGCGGGGGTTTTACCCGTCATGGAAACGACACTGCAGTAATCTGCAATCTTCTCCTTCTTGGCAGCGACCAGGATGACCTCGAGTTTCTGTTCGTCGGGCACTTCTCTAAGGACTTGATAATCGACGTTGACCTCTGCCAGATCAAAGGGGATGTACTGCTCAGCTTCCCATTGAATTGATTCTTCAAGTTCGGCTGAACTCAACATTGGCAGTGCGACCTTTTTGACGATAACCGAGTGTCCCGAAATGGAAGTTGCGATGCGACTATCCCGAATTCTTTGCTCGGTGAAGATCTTGTTGAGGCTTTCCGCCAGGGGCAACTTCGACATAATCGCACCATCTACGATTGTGTCTTCTGGAAGTACCTCCCGGCCGATTGCTTTGAGCGAAAGCTTCCCGTTACTTGTTTCGAGGCCAACGACCTTGACAGCTGAAGACCCGATATCTATCCCAACGAGGTTTCTTGCTTTGGGCTGGAGAATTCTAAATGCCATTTCTGTGGTCTCCGTTCCTCCTCCGGGGAGATGTTTGTTTACTGCAATTCACGATTGTAGCGATCCGTCGAATAAAATCCGTAACGAGGATCACAGTTTTCATATTTGCAACTGCTATTCCCCTATAACGCTTGACTCCTCATGAGTTGCGAAATTCGTGGAAGTGCGTGATCGATGACTCCATGCATCGGGGGCGTGTTGCCCAAATGGGCCCCGCCCAAATCCTAAGCTTGAAGCTCGAAACTCGAAACAAATCTCAAGCTCGAATTTCTACGGACTCGAACAGGATCTCGATGAATAAGCTATTTAGAAACAGACACTTCAAGGTGTTTAGACTTTAGACCTTGTTACTTCTAGCTTGTTTCGAGCTTGGGCTGTTTGAGCAACAGACCCTTGGACCCATGGCTCCTGCAATAT
>JAUVSF010000064.1 GCA_030597245.1 Acidobacteriota bacterium | reverse complement strand
AAGGATAAAGCTTAACGGTCAGGAAAATGAAGCAAAAACCTCGCCTTCCGGTTCTGCCCATGTCTCAAAGTATCGGAAAACGCAGGATCGATCGCATCAACGTGTCGATCTAACTCAGAAGCTAACCCAGCTCGCCGCAGGCTCATGTCTCATTCATAGGCCCAGGGGACCTGCGTGTAGAGGCCTCCATCAACGTACAGGGTCTGGCCCGTGACGAATCCCGCAGCTTCGGAGGCAAAATAAGCAACCGCCTCTGCTACATCCTGAACGTTGCCAATCCTCCGCATCGGTGTAATCGAACTCCAGGTACCAGCGTAGTCAGAGTTCTCAAGCTTCGTACGCTCAATCTCGATGGACCCTGGGGCGACGCAGTTGACCGTGATTCCAAGCGGCCCGAGCTCCACGGCAGCCACCCGAGTGAGCATCTCGATGCCTCCCTTGCTGGCCGTGTAATCCACCAGATTTGGAAAGGGCCCCTTGTTGCAACCTGACCCGATATTGATGATTCTCCCCCTTCCCTCCTTCACCATTTCGCGGGCGGCGGCCTGCGTACAAAGAAAGGTTCCTTTCAGATTAGTCCGGAGAGTTCGGTCCCACTCCTCTTCCTCCAAGTCGAGAAGGGGCTTCCACGTCTGGACGCCCGCGTTGTTCACCAGCACGGTGGGGATCCCCAGACTGTCGAGAAGCTCATTGAACATCCTTTCCACGTCAGCCTTCACACCGACATCCGCCTGAACGACGAGTGCTTCCTGGCCTCGAGTCCGGATTTCTCGCGCTGTTTCTTCCGCTCCATCAGAATCACGACCATAGTTCACGACTATGTCGTAACCCTCGCCGGCCAGGCGGAGAGCAATTCCTCGGCCAATTCCCTTGCTGGCCCCTGTCACGACGGCAAGCTTGTTCTTCTCCATGCTCTTCATCGTAATGTCAAAGATCCATTAAGTGAAGAGAGGAAATCGGGAACCGGTTATCGGTAATCGGTTATCGGTTATCGGGGGTACAGTAAGTAGTAAGTAGTAAGCAGTGAGCAGTAGGTAGCAGTAAGCGACGATTGCATGCGTTCGCACTTCGCACTTCGCACTTCGCACTTTCCTTAGCCCCCGCCCCTACTCTTCTTCCCGCATGCTCAGAAAGACCCCAAGCAGGATCAAGAACAGAGCAATGAAGCTCAGAATCAAGAATATCCCTGAGATAAAAAAGCGTTCACTGACTATGAACCGATACGCGAAATAGATCGCCAGCAAGAACGTCAACACTCCGCTGGTGTAGCCGGCTCCGGTTACGCCCTTGAGCGAAAAATACCCCGCCGCGAAGAGCAGGATCGCAGAGAGGATGCAAGAAACAAACGCAACTATGCTCCCGAGCTGATTCAGAGCATAGACTCCTGCCCCGGCGATCAACACTGCGAAAACAAAACAAGTTAAAGAGGCAAGTTTCATCGTCTAGCTCCTATATCTTCTGCACGGGCGCGGGGCGCCTACCCAGGGAGCACCATGATCCTGCGGAATGGCGAGGAGCAGGTTGAGCTCATCCGTAATCTCTCCTCGCCTGATCCTTGGAGGCTGATACTCGTCCTGCGTTTTCAACATCGACTTACTTACACGGCATTCTACCGTAGGGCTGTGCCTTCGCTGCCGGCCACCGCCAACCTACGTCTGACTGCACACCCACTGGTATAAATCACCATTCACAATTCACAATTGACCTTATTTCTCGTTCATCAATTCGAGGACGGCGGCGGTCATTGCTCTCATCCCAGTCAGAATCGTTGGTTCCGGTGAAGGAGCAAACTGATCTGAGTGAAGTGGAGGGGGCGCCTTTCCGGCCGCTTGAAGCTGCTTCGCTCTATCGGGACCGATAGTGCCCAGCCAGAACATTAGGGACGGAACAGAATTGTCATCGAGGCGATAACGAGAAAAGTCTTCTCCAGCCATTACGGGGTCCGCCTGAACTACATTCTGCTCTCCCAGTTCTTTCCTGAATACTTCCACCAGGCGCCGAGTCAGTCCAGGGTCGTTGTAGGTCGACGGAGTATATTCTTCTTCAGCAATCGTAACCGTAGGCTTAAGTTCCGGGGGCACACCGGCAGCGACAGCAGTTTCCTCAACAATCCTCCTGATAGAATCCAACACCACCCGCCGGACTTCCGGTTTGTAGGAGCGCACCGTCAACTGCATCCGAACCTCGGACGGAATGATGTTGTGTTTAGTTCCCCCGTGGATCGAACCTACCGTAACCACTGCTGGATCCAGAGGTGAAACGGTTCTGCTTACGATGGTCTGAAGAGCCAGTATCATCTGTGCCGAAAGGACGATTGGATCCAGGGTCTTGTGCGGATAAGCTCCGTGCCCACCGATTCCCCGAACTGTGATATCAACCGAATCAACATTGGCGAGGGCAAAACCGGGGCAAAAACCTATCTTCCCTGCTTCGATCGACTCATGAACGTGAAGCCCGAGGGCGTAATCAGGCTTTGGAAAACGGGTATACAGACCATCTGAGAGGAGCGCTTTAGCTCCAGCCCCCCTTTCTTCGGCCGGTTGCCCCACGAACAGTAGGGTTCCCTGCCAGCGATCACGGAGCGAACTGAGAAGCGCGGCTGTCCCCAGAAAACTGGTCATGTGAACGTCGTGTCCGCAAGCGTGCATGACGCCTGTCTGGACACCGGTCTCTGTCTCGACTCTGACCTCGCTGGCGTAAGGCAGCCCTGTCTTTTCGGTAATAGGTAATGCATCAAGATCGGTGCGAACCATTACGGTTGGCCCCTCACCATTTCTGAGAAGCCCGACCACCCCGTAGCCGACTCGCCCGGGCATGCCGTAGTCACCTAACCCTTCGGTTACTTCGTATCCAAAATCCCTGAGCTTTCGGGCAACATACGCGGAAGTCTGTTTTTCCTGATACGAAAGCTCGGGATTCGCATGAAGCTCCATATAGACGTCGAGGTATTCCCCCAAACGGTCACCTGCCAGCATCTCCAAATCGGTCTCTCCATAAACGGAGCCGCCGATCACCAGAATGCCCGATGCGATAGCAAGGAGTCTTTTCATGAACTCACCTTGGCCCTTTCTCTGTTTCGCACTTCAATTCCAAACCTGCTATAACTTCTATAAAGTTCGCCGGAAACATCGCCCGTTGGACTCAACGGGAATACGAACCCGATTAGGAATGCACTTATCATGAGAAGACTTATTGTAATCGTTTTAATGACCCTAAGCTTGTACGTTCAGGCATCAGACGTTGAAGTTCAGGTTCTGAGAACCATTCAGGAGCTGTGGCAACAAGAGGGATCCATCACCTTCTCGAGCCTCCATAACAGTGATCGATTCTCCGGGGAGGAACGTGCTTTCCTGGGCAGACTTTACGAGATTTTCTTCGCCATTCCCGGCGTCCTCAAATCCGAACAGGAGAGTACCGGTCGAATTCCCAGCCGTGCTGAACTGGCCCGAACCTTCAGCGTGACGCCAAACTCAATCGAATTGCTTTTGTCTGTAATGGAAAAAGATGGGCGTGTGCCGTCTCTCTTCACTCGAGACGCCACCAGCCGAGAGATCACATCCCTGAACATGGACAACCTCAATACATTCCTGGCAAGCAAAGGTTCACAAGTAAAAATGGCCCAGTGGGAGGGGAAACCTTTACCAACCTTTGACCTCCCGACATTGGAAGGGGGGCGACTGAGCAACTCCGACCTCAAGGGACATGACTCCCTAGTATACATCTGGTTCACCGGCTGTCCTCCCTGCGTCCGGATCGCTCCAATCCTGGCTGACCTGGCGAACGAGTACGCCGACCAGGGCTTCATGTTCGCTGGGATCAATGCAGACGACATTCTCGAACTGGCCACCACAAACGAGTCCCGCCTCGACTATGTGCACAAGCAGGGCATACGATTCGTCAATGCCAATCTGGATCAGCCGGCTCGAGCGGCTTTCGGAACCATCAACCTCTACCCCACGCTCTTCTTCGTGAAAAAGGACGGGACGATTTACAGACACTTGGTGAATTTTCAGAGCAAAGAGAAACTCGTCACTATCATCGAAGAGATGCTGAGCTCACACTAGTGCACACAGAGTAACTGAAATGGATGAACCATCGCAGCTCATTGTTGATCTTGAGACTTAAACATGGCTCTTCACCGTGAGATAGGACTTGCCTCAGCGACGTTCCTGGTCATCGGCAACATCATCGGTATTGGGATCTTCACTACAAGCGGCCTCATTGCCGACCAGATCGATGCGTCGGGATGGCTAATCGGGGTCTGGCTCCTTGGGGGCGCATTGGCTTTGATTGGCGCTCTTTGTTACTCCAAGCTGGGCATTCTATTTCCCAGGGCCGGCGGAGAGTACGCATTCCTGAGGCCCAGTTACGGCCCGTTCACAGCGTTTCTCTCGGGATGGGCCTCGCTCTTTATTGGCTTCACAGCCCCGATTGCTGCTTCTGCGCTGGGGCTCGCTTATTACCTCAGCCCTTACCTGCCGGGGATATCGGAACAAAACTCCCTGAGCATTCGCCTGACCGCGACCACTGCGCTGCTGACGGTTAGTCTGCTGATCTCTGTAGGACTCAAGGCCGGCAATCGGATCCACTCGCTAATCACTCTACTCAACGCCCTGCTGGTCCTCGTCTTCGGCCTTCTTATCCTCCAGTCGTCACCTGCGCAAGAGAACTTGCTCCCAGCCATCAGCGGTGGCTTGTTGGACACGGGTCTGCCCTCGCTGGCCTCGGCAATCATCCTTGTGATGTTCACTTACAGCGGTTGGAACGCAGCAGCCTACATTGCAGAGGAAATCAAATCGCCGACACGGAATATCCCCGGAGCGCTGCTACTCGGTACCGGGTGCGTCGTGCTTTTGTACACAGTCATCAATCTTGCCTATCTCTCAGCAGTCCCCCTCTCAGCGCTCAAGGGCCAGGTCGCGATCGCCGAGGTAGTGTCAACAGCGGTCTTCGGAGAGTTCGGCCGAAACCTGGTCAATATACTGATCCTCTTCCCAATCATGAGCTCCTTGACGGCGATGTCTATCGCCGGTCCGCGCGGGTATTTCGCGATGTCCCGGGACGGCCTGTTTCCTCGTTGGCTCAGTGTCGTGCACGCCACCAAGAAGATTCCACTGAGAGCAATCTGGTTCCAGACGGCTGTAGCGATTCTATTCATAGCCGTGGGAGACCTTTATCAGATCCTGCTTTACTCTGGATTTGTGCTGATTTTCTTCAGCACACTGACTGTATCGGCGCTGTTCAAGGTTTCCAAAACGCGCCTTCTCCCAGCTGTGTTCATTGTGGTCAATACCCTGGTGCTGGTGACCGCAACCCTTTCGAACCCGTGGGAAGCGTTAGCCGGCGCGCTGACTGTTGCCGCTGGAATTCCGGTGTACTTCTACTATCGGAAAAGAGCCGAGTGAACGACGAACCGGTGATCGGTTATCGGTGAGACCGGATGCCGGTAAGAATGGTGCCGTTTGTGCCTGACACTTTCTTGGTGTCGATTGGTGTCCTTGGTGGTAAATCTTCCTCATAGACTAACCACAAAGTCACCAAATCACTAGGCTCTTCTTGTGTTTTTGTGATTTGGTGGTAAATTTTCTTAACCCACCCCGATTACCGATCACCCTCCTTCGCTGAAGCTATGGAGGGCAGGCCGATCACCGTTAACCGATAACCGTCTACTCCCGCACCTTGCCTGTCATCGGAACAAATCTAACCGGAATGATCTTTTCCTCTCGGATCTTGCCTTTCTGTTTCCGGATTAGAATCAGTTCCTGGACTCCACCCACAGGACCGACCGGCAGGACCAACCGGCCTCCATCCGCGAGTTGATCAATCAGCGGTTGGGGAACCACAGGTGCTGCAGCCGTTACCATGATGATGTCGAAGGGGGCCTCCTCTTCCCAACCCGCATATCCGTCTCCGTGGCGGACAGTCACGTTCAGGCAACCGGTCTCCCGAAGGCTCGTGCTTGCCGTTTCAGCCAGTTCCTCAATAATCTCAATGCTGAACACTTTCTGTACAAGCTTCGAAAGCACCGCCGCCTGGTAGCCGGAACCAGTTCCAACCTCCAGTGCACGTTCCTCCGGTTTCGGATCGGCAAGTTGAGTCATCAAGGCGACAATGTAGGGTTGTGAAATGGTCTGCCCGAGTCCAATGGGAAGCGGAGAATCGGTGTAGGCGTATCGTTGAACGTTTGCGGGCACGAACCGGTGGCGAGGGACTTCCCCCATCGCCTGCAATACGTCACGATTGTCAATATCCCGGGCTGCGAGCTGTCGTTGCACCATCTCGGCCCTTCGTTCCGAGTAGGTGCCTGCTTCCGGCGGCGGGTGAATTGACGAGGCACAAGCGAGTGGGATCAGTACCAGCAGGAGTATCAGTTTCGGCGAAAACCGCTCCATAGACATGGTCTTTACTCCTCGTCGAGTTTCGAGCCTGGCCTGTTTCGGTTTGAGCAACACACCCCTATCCTAGCGGGTCCACCTGATCCCGCCTAATTCCTGATGACGGAAGCAGTCCCGCAAATGGTCATTGACCATTCCAACTGCCTGCATGAATGCGCAGCAAATGGTGGGCCCTACGAACTTGAAACCTCTTTCCCGCAGGGCACGGCTCATCGCTTCAGATTCCCTGGTTTTTGCCGGAATTTGTCCCAGTTGGCTCCAGGAATTCTGTGTGGTTCTCCCGTCCACAAAATCCCATAGGAACTGACTGAAGCTGACTCCACGACCTTCCAGTTCAAGATACGCCCGCGCATTGGTAATCGCAGATCCGACCTTGAGACGATTCCTTACGATCCCCTTGTTTTGAAGCAGTCTTAAGATTCTCGAATCGTCATATCGAGCCATTTTTCCCGGGTCAAAGCCATCAAACGCCTGGTAGTACGCCTCCCTCTTCCGCAAGATCGTGATCCAACTGAGGCCGGCCTGTGCGCCATCAAGAATGAGTTTGGCAAAGAGTTCCTGACTGTCATGCACAGGAACACCCCATTCTTCATCGTGGTAGGTGACATAAAGCGGGTCAGAGTTACACCATTCGCATCGTTGCGTTGGATTCCCCACCAAGCTCTCCATCTCAGCCGGTCCCTTTTCCTTCGCGGCCCTGGCGTTTTCGTGGTCTGAATTAGATGGATTCACTCTCGGCATGGCACATATGACTAGAGATAGATCTCAGAGCCTTTCTCAACAAACTCACGAGATTTCTCCTTCAACCCTTCGGAAACAGCCTCCTCCGGTTTCAGGCCCTTTTCCTCGGCAAAACGACGGACCTCCTGGGTAATCTGCATCGAGCAAAACTTCGGTCCGCACATCGAGCAGAAGTGCGCCTCCCTGGCCCCGGCAGCCGGAAGTGTCTCATCATGGTATTCGCGAGCGGTTACCGGATCCAGGGCAAGGTTGAACTGGTCGTCCCATCGAAACTCGAAGCGAGCCTTCGATAGGGCATTGTCTCGAGCCTGGGCCCCTGGGTGTCCTTTTGCCAGATCTGCGGCATGGGCAGCGATCTTGTATGTGATTACGCCGGCTTTCACATCCTCCCGGTTCGGCAGACCCAAATGCTCCTTCGGGGTCACATAGCAGAGCATCGCGCAGCCGAACCATCCAATCATGGCGGCACCAATGGCCGAGGTTATGTGGTCGTATCCAGGAGCGATGTCGGTCGTCAGCGGGCCCAGAGTATAGAAGGGTGCTTCAGCACATTCCTCCAACTCCTTCTCCATATTAACCTTGACGAGATGCATCGGAACATGGCCGGGGCCCTCTATCATTACCTGGACATCGTGATCCCAGGCAATCCTCGTCAATTCACCCAGCGTACGAAGTTCGGCAAACTGCGCCTCATCATTGGCGTCGGCGATACTGCCGGGCCGGAGACCATCCCCCAGGCTGAAGGCAACATCATAGGCCATCATGATTTCGCAGATCTCTTCGAAGTGAGTATAGAGAAAGCTCTCCTGATGGTGGGCCAAACACCACTTAGCCATGATCGAGCCACCCCGTGAAACAATTCCGGTCACTCGGTTTGCCGTTAAAGGCACATAACGGAGCAGTACACCGGCGTGAATCGTGAAGTAATCGACACCCTGCTCCGCCTGCTCGATCAAGGTGTCACGGTAGATCTCCCACGTCAGCTCCTCCGGAATCCCACTCACCTTTTCCAGGGCCTGATAAATTGGGACTGTCCCCACCGGTACCGGTGAATTCCGGATGATCCATTCGCGGGTTTCGTGGATATCTTCACCGGTCGAGAGATCCATCACCGTGTCCGCGCCCCACCGGGTTGCCCAGACCATCTTCTCGACCTCCTCCTCGATTGAGGACACCACCACAGAATTCCCGATGTTGGCGTTTATCTTCACCAGGAAGTTCCGTCCGATGATCATCGGTTCAATTTCGGGATGGTTCAGATTCGAGGGGATAATAGCCCGGCCCGCAGCCACTTCGTCCCGTACAAACTCCGGTGTGATCAGTTCCGGGATGTCTGCGCCGAAAGCGTTCCCCGGGTGCTGGCGCAGCACCTCGTGATCCCCGCTCATTTCTTCGGCCATTCGCCCAAGAGCCTGATTCTCCCTGATCGCTACGAATTCCATCTCCGGCGTGACGATCCCACGCCGTGCGTAATGCATCTGGGTCACGTTGCGCCCGTCTTTAGCCCGCCATGGCCGCCTTTCTACGGGAAAGCGGCTAGCGCTCGAGGCAGGAGATTCCCTTCGAGACCTGGTGAAAGGGGACGTGTACTCATGCAACTGCTCAGCGTCTTCGCGCTCACGAACCCATGCTTCCCTGATCGGCCTGAGACCGAGGCGAATATCGATGTTCGCTGTCGAATCAGTATAGGGACCCGACGTGTCGTAAACCGGAAAGGATCGTACGCTATCAGGTTCGAGGCCTTGCTTCTCAGCTACGCCACCCTTGCGTCCTGATAGCGAGATCGCCCTCATCGGCACTCGCAAATCGGGTCGGCTTCCCTCCAAATAGAACTTTGAAGAACCCGGCAGGGGCTCACAAGTAATCGTATCTCGCAACATGTGTTCACTATTTGTTTTTCTCACAGATAACCTTCCATCCGAAAAAGGGTGGCGGGAGCATTCCTGAGAAGGAGCTTTCCCTTCGCCGGAATTACCCGGATCAGGTTCAGGGGTCGATGATTAGCATCCTCTCAGCTGAGCTCACAGCTCCCCCAAGCGCTTTTCCTGCAAGCTAGGTTATCGAGAATCGGTATGAACTTCAATAGGGTGGGGTCTGTTGAACGACCCCACCAGATCACATTCAAACCTTACGTTAGGGGAGTCGTAGCAAACATATCGGGCCGTATGTCAATTCTGACCTGCTTTTCCACCGCGTCAAAACCCATAATAGTCGCGACCGCAGCGTTCATCCCTTCCTGGCCATCACATAGATTCGGCCGTCCACTTCTGATGGTTTGGGCAAATCCCTCGAGTTCCAGCCGGTAGGCAGTGAGGGCATTGAAACCGGTGCTCGTTCCTGACACGCTACTCCCCGCTGCGTCGCGAGCTCGGCTTTCAGACGCCTGCATCACGGGGGCGTCACCAGGAACATTCTCTACTTTCAACTCAGTGGGTTCAGGCCCACCCTTCTCGTAGAAGAGCATCGCTTCCTTCTCGCCACTCATGAGAATGGTTCCCTTGGTACCGTAGAAAGCCTCATAGTAATGGTCAAATGCGTTCGATTGAATCGAGGAGAATGTATAGGTAAATCCGCCCGGGTAATCGTACATAACGAATACGTGATCCGGAATTTCTCGACCGTCCTTGTACAGGTAGATACCGCCGGTGCCGAAGACTCGTTCGGGCAAACGCCCCGAGAACCAATTCACAATCTGAATCTGGTGGCTGGCCAGCTCCGCCATTAATCCAAGGGAATACTCCTTATAGAGACGCCAGTTCTTCAGGTGTTCGAGGTCGGGGTACCCCCAAGGCGAAGGATCGAAATCGACTTCCGGTACTTTCCTTCGCCAGTCAGTGTTCCGATGCCAGACTGTGCGCACGTGGTACATATCGCCAATGGTGCCCTCATCAATGAGGCGCTTCGCTTCATGGTAAAGAGGGTTGTAGTTGCGCTGGTGGCCAATCTGGAGATTCTTTCGGGCTGAGCGCGCTGCGTCCAGCAACTGGCGGGATTCGTCGATCCCCTTGGCCATATTCTTCTCACAAAAGACGTGCTTTCCTGCCTGAAGACCTTCGATCGCCATCTGAGCATGCAGCCACAAAGGCGCAGCTATGATCACGGCCTCCAAGTCTCGGCGATCCAGCAACTCGCGGTAATCCGTGTAGGCTTTTGCCTCCGGATCGTGGCGTTCCTGGGCAATCTTCAAGGCGCGATCCAGGTTAGGCGGGAAAATGTCACAGACCGCAGAGATTCGAATTTGACTGGGCGGGGCGTTCTCCAAAAGGACACCTCCCTGCCCTCCTATTCCGATGATCCCAGCCCGGACGGGAGTCATCCTGGTCGCCTTCCAAATCAATCCGCCGGCGACCGGAGTCGCGGCGACGGCCTTGATGAAGTTTCTGCGCCCCAGTTCTCTTCTTTCTTTCGTTAAGTTCATTAACGTGCCCTCCAGTAGCGCACCCAAATGTCTAATCCAATTATACGCCCAGTGTCGAATGACCCTACCACTATTAGGGCGAGCAGTTCGATTAAGGTCTTGTCCACATATAGTTCCGAACCCTGACTGGTCGAGAATACGAAGCCAGTGTAATCGAGCGGTGGAATAGCCAGGTAGATCATAAGCAACAACCCAACGCCCATCACGGCTGCGAAACGCGTGAACAGGCCGACCATCAACAGGACACCCAGAATGGTCAGGCCCCACATTGTCGCTTGATCTGCAATAGACAGAAGAGTAGGGTTCTCAGCGACTCTCAGAAAGGGACCCCAACTCGCACCCAGGTAGCCTTCAGAACTCCAGCTTACCGATACAAGTTTTCCGAAGCCCTGATAAAAGAAGTGCCAACCGATGGCGAAACGCAGAACCACCAGGACAGTCTTCTGCCAGCCTGTGAGCCGCGTCATTTCGATTTTCAACGGTAACCTCCAGTACTCAGAATAAGGGATCTACACATGAAGATGCGATTCCAAAACAGTACACGGGCGGATCGCCCTCCTTTACAGCCGGCACGATCACAGCTCCCACCTCAGGTTCTTTCGAACAGTAGGCTTCAACTTCGTCGAGAGACATGATGAAAAAAGCCGTCGAAAGTGCGTCTGACAGCGCTGCGCTCGGTGCCAGAGCCGTCGCACTGAGGTGGTGTTCAACAGGTCGTCCACTGCGGGGATCGACAACATGGCCGAAACGTTTTCCTTCAGACCAGAAATACCGTTCCCCCCCACCCGAAGTGGCCATCCCCATTGAATCCATCCAGACGGCGGCCAAATCGACATCCAGCTCGAGCGGATGTCGAATCGTCACCTTCCATCCCTTCCCCGAACCAGCGGGATCCCCAAAAGCATAAATGCTACTGTGCCCGCCGTGCAATAACGATTCTGCCAGCCCTGAATTCTGAAGCATCCGCGCAGCCTTATCAAGTGCGAACCCTTTACCGATCCCGCCGAAATTCACACTCAGAGCATCGCGGAGGAAGGACACGGTCCGTTTTGCCGAGTCGATTTCTATGTGCTGAGAACCCACACACTCCAGGGCCGTCTCTATTTCCCTGGGTGACGGGACTCTACCTTCTTGCTCGAAAAACCCCCACATCCTCCAAAGCGCATCCGCCGTAATATCAAAAGCGCCACCGGTGCTCTTCCAAAGCTCCAAACTCAGCTCGAAGACTTCGATTAACTCGCTCTCAACGGTGACAGGCTTTGTTGCTGCATCCCGATTCACCTCGGAGACCCGGCTTTCAGGATCAAACACCGTCATCAGACCTTCGAGACGGCGGACTTCATCCAGCGCGAAATGAACCGATTCCAAATGAGACCGAAGGTGACGCGGCAAGATGACTTCGAACTGAGTTCCCATGGCAGGACGACCTGCCTTCAGTAGCGGGAGGTCTCTCAATGCCGGTTTCGGTGCAACCCCGGAGAGAAACTTCCTTCTACTTGTACTTCTAACCAAACCCTGCTCCCGCAGCCGTAAAACCGGCTGCACTAAAGCATACGCAAACCCTGTGCAGAAGTTAAAGGCTCAGGGCCTGAAGAAAGTTCGAAGTACGAACGACGAAGTACGAAGTAGAAAGCCGAACGACGAACGACGAACGACGAACGATAAAGATCATCCCGGTTTTCGTAAGTGCGTTGTCAAGTGAATAAACCACCGATTTCCCGGGTAACCCTGGTGTCTTAGTGGTAGCCCCCAAGCCGCAGGTCTCAAGCCCTTACCCCCAGTTCCACCACGATCACTGGTTACCACACCCTGCTCTCTGGCATCCGGTATCCGGCATCTGGCATCTCGCCTCGTTTTCCGATAACCGATCACCGATCCCCGATTACCGATTACCGATTACTGGTTACTGCTTAGCGCTTACTGTAAGATTCCGCCCATGGCATGCCTCGGAATCGACTGCGGAACCCAAAGTTTGAAAGTCTTGTTCTGGGATCCTGAACAGAACACAAGCATCTCAGCTTCACGTTCATACGGATTGATTGAGGGACTGCCGGCCGGGCACAAGGAGCAACATGCTTCAATCTGGATCAAGGCCCTGGAAGCATGTATAGCGGAGCTCAGTGAAAAGGGGATCCGCCTGGACAGTGTCAAGGGCATCGGGGTTTCAGGCCAACAGCACGGGTTGGTGGTTCTCGACGATACAGACCAACCCATCAGACCCGCCAAGTTGTGGAATGATACGAGTACCGAAACACAATGTCTGAAGATCGTCGAAGCCACAGGAGGAAGCGAGGCGTATCGATCCGAAATCGGGAATAGCCTTCCGCCGGGCTTCACTGCTTCAAAGATCCTCTGGATCCGCGACAATGAGCTTGCCGTCTATCGGAGGATTCGATCAATCCTGCTCCCTCACGACTTTCTGAACCTTCATCTCACCGGTGAGAAAACCGCAGAAGCAGGAGACGCCTCCGGAACCGGGTACTTCGACGTTCGAAACAGAAGGTGGTCAGACGTCGTGTTAAAGGCAATAGACCCTGAGACAGACCTGGGCGCCTGTCTGCCCCGGCTCATCAGTTCAAACGAAGCTGCCGGCTTACTTCGCACAGATCTGGCCCAGAAGTGGGGCATGGCGTCAGACGTCATAGTGAGTTCCGGTGGTGGTGACAACATGATGGGTGCCATCGGTTCCGGAAACGTGGAAGCCGGGATCATGACTGTCAGCCTGGGTACGTCGGGAACCATCTACAGCTATAGCACGTCGCCTGTGATAGACCTGGCAGGTGACATTGCGGCCTTCTGTGACAGTACCGGAGGGTGGCTACCGCTGGGCTGTACCATGAATGTCACTGTGGCTACCGAAATGGTGCGGAACGGATTCTTTTCCGTCGATCATGCGGAGTTTGATGCCACGGTCAGTTCCGTTCCTCCAGGATCTGATGGACTCATCCTCCTTCCTTACCTCGAAGGAGAACGCATGCCTCCCGTCCCACAGGGCAGTGGGGTCGTGCTCGGCCTGCGTTCCTCGACCGCGAGTCCGCAACATTTGGCGAGAGCCGCGATGGAGGGCGTCACAATGGGTCTCCGCTACGGATTGGATCGTCTCACTGAGCTGGGCATGAAACCGAAGGAGATTCGGTTAATTGGTGGTGGCGCGAAGAGTCCGGTATGGAGACAAATCGTTTCTGACATTTTCAATCTGCCGCTGGCCGGCCCGGAAAATGAAGAAGGGCCGGCGTTTGGGGCAGCGCTTCAAGCTCTATGGTGCGTTAATGGCGGAAACATGCAGGAGCTCGCTTCGAACTCGGTGAAACTCGATGAGAAGACACGGTGTCGTCCTGATATCAGAAGAGCTGCCACCTACGAAGACCTGTACTCAGTTTACACGAAGTTGGGCGAAACCCTGACGAACAGTCCTGTCTTCCCAGCTCATCGAGACCTGATCAAGGATTCGTGATTCATGTTCTGGTTCGCTCGGAGAGGACTCAGGAAGCATGAATTTCCAGCAGGTCCCCATCCTGCAAGGTGTAATCCTGTTCCACCATCTGCCCAGCGTATTTCTCCTTCCCCCAAATTCGGGCATACTTGAAGCCATGTGCAAGGTCCTTGTGTATTGCTTCTGCCCCTTCCATGACCGTACTCCCTTGGCTTAGGACATACGGGCGGGCGCCAGTGTCCCGCTTTGCACCAGGAGCCTTCGTGTAAACTCGGACTACACGCAACAACTCAAAGAGTTTCTTCCGCAAGCTCGAGAGTTCCTCCTCCGACATCGTGGAAAAAGGTACCGGAGTGAACTGCTCTTCGAACAACTCCTTCCAGGCCAAGAAACTTTCGGTTCCTCCGTTCAGGTCCACCTTGTTGCCAAGTATCAGTACGCGAGGGCGGGACTTCGTGCTGAGCTCTATCCCTCTCTCTCCAAAACGAGCCAATACATACTCGGTCTGATCGAGCAGATAGGGATCGGTCACATCAAATAGTAGCACCGCGATGTCAGCAAATTCGACCATCGCAAGGAGCCAGGGTTCAAGCGTCTCCGGCGCAATCGGAGGAGTATCCACGAGCTGAATCTGAACATCTTCAAACTGCATCATCCCGGGAAGAGGGGCGCGCGTGGTGAACGGAAAGTCCGCGACTTCAGGCTCCGCGTGAGTGAGCTTGGAAAGAAAAGAGGATTTTCCACCGTTCGGAGGACCGCAGAAAACAACTCTCCCGATCCCCTCTTTCTCAATGTAATGGCAAGGCTTTCGTTGGGCCCCAGATGCCTTTTCCTTCTGGTGAGCTTTCCGAAGCTTGGAGAGACGCCGCTTCAAGTCAGCCTGCATCTTCTCTGTGCCCTTATGTTTCGGTATGACCCGAAGCATCTCCTCCAGAGCCGCTACTTTTTCATCTGTCGTCTCGGATTGCTTGAACCTCTCCTCTGCGTCGTGATACTCAGGCGTTAAATTGGCAGGCACACCACTATTATAAAGAGTTTGATAAGGGATTTACGATTTTCGATTGTCGATTTTCGATTAGCGATAACCGTTCACCGATGACCGATGACCGATAACCGATAACCGACCCTACCCGTCACCGTCTTCTCCGCTTCAACAACTTCTCAGCCGGCTGGTGACCTGCAGTAGCTGCCTGCTCAACCAACGACCAACCCTCCTT